>WFXV01000178.1 GCA_015490435.1 Thermaceae bacterium | reverse complement strand
ACTTCTATCCCCGGGGTGTCTTCGCCGGTCGCTACCGCTTCGCCACCGGTACCGCCGGCGCCGCCACCCTGGTCTTCCAGACCGTGCTCTTGCCCCTCGCCCTCCGGGGCGGAGGAGCGAGCGAGCTCGTCCTCGAGGGCGGTACCCACGTGCCCAAAAGCCCTAGCTTCGACGACCTCGACTTCGCCTTCCGCCCCTGGATGGCCCGGCTCGGGGTGAGGTTTCGGCTTTGGCTCGAGCGCCCGGGCTTTTACCCCCGGGGCGGCGGGCGTTTTCGGGCCCGGGTGTTTCCCGCCCGGGGCGTGCGCCCCGTGCGGGCGACGGAGGCCTTCGAGCTCCGGGCGGGGGTGGTGCGGGGCGTCGCCGCCCGGCTCCCCGCCCACGTCGCCGAGCGGATCGCGAAGAGCGTCGCGGGGAAGCTCGGGGAAGCGGGAATCGAGCCCAGCGTCGAGGTCCTTCGCCCGGAGGCCCTCGCCCCCGGCGCCTACGGCTTCGTCGGCCTTTCGGGCGCGCCCGGACCCGCTGCCTTCACCGCGCTCGGGGCCCCGGGCAAGCCCTCGGAGCGGGTGGGGGAGGAGGTGGCCCGCCGCGCGCTCCGCTTCTTGCGGCGGGGCGCCCCCGTGGAGGCCCACCTCGCCGACCAGCTGCTCTTGCCCCTCGCCCTCGCGCCGGAGCCGAGCCTCCTTTGGGTGGAGGAGGTGACCCGTCACCTCGAGACCCAGGCCTGGTTGATTCCCAAGTTCCTCCCGGTGCGGATCCGCATCGCCGGCGACCGGGTCGAAATCCGGCCGGAAACTTGACAAACCCGATAGGGGTATATAGGATACCCCGGGAGGGGTTGATATGGCGAAACTCACGTTGGCCGAGCAGTTCACGCTTAGGGCGCTCACCGGTCGGGTGGTGGGCCAGGCGCTGGCCCAGGACCTTCCCGACGCGAGCCTGGGGATCCTGACCAACAAGACCTTTATCTGCGCGAGCCTCACCGGCGCGCTCGAGGCCGCTTACCTCGCCGAGAAGGGCGGTCTGGCCCAGGTCAAGACCGCGCTCGCGGAAAAGCCCGAGGACGTGCCCGCCGCGGTCGAGGCCTTGAAGGACGTGGACGTCCTCTTCCTCGCCTTCGGCGGCGAGGCCGGGCCGGAGACCAACCGCCCGCTTACCGAGGCGGCCCTCAAGGCCATCAAGGAGAAGGGCTTCGAGGGCGAGGTCTTCTTCCACGTGCGGATCTGGGTGCCCGGCTTCGTGAAGGACGCCCTCGCCGCCGACGGGGAGCTCAAGGCCTACTTCGAGGAACTTCCCATGAGCACCTTCACCTTTGACCTCGAGCGCGGCCTCTTCCTCTTCAACGACGTCTACTTCGACGAGGAGGGCCTGAAGGCCGAGCCCATCCGGGTGCTCCCCATCACCCACGAGCACCTCGACCTGCTCAAGCGGAGCCTCTAGCGCCCAGGTTCGGAAGGGGCAGGCCCCGCGGCCTGCCCCTTCCCTTTTTGCCCTTTACGCGAGCTTGTATATTTGTGCAGATGAAGATCGTGCTCGCCTACTCCGGGGGGCTCGACACCAGCGTGATCCTGCGCTGGCTGATCGAGCGTTACGACGCCGAGGTCATCGCCTTCACCGCCGACATCGGGCAGGGGCAGGAGGTCGAGGAAGCCCGGGAAAAGGCGCTCAAGACCGGCGCCAAGAAGGCCTACGCCCTTGACCTGAAGGAGGAGTTCGTCCGCGACTTCGTCTTCCCCATGATGCGGGCGGCGCCGCTTTACGAGGGCTACTACCTCCTCGGCACCGCCATCGCCCGGCCGCTCATCGCCAAGTACATGGTGGAGATCGCCGAGGAGGAGGGAGCGGAGGCGGTGGCCCACGGCGCCACCGGTAAGGGCAACGACCAGGTCCGTTTCGAGCTCACCACCTACGCCCTGAACCCCGACCTCAAGGTGATCGTGCCCTGGCGGGAGTGGGAGATGAAGGGCCGGCCGGACCTCGTGGCCTACGCCGAGCGCCATGGGATTCCGGTTCCGGTGACCCAGGAAAAGCCCTACTCCATGGACGCGAACCTCCTGCACATCTCCTACGAGGGGGGCATTCTCGAGGACCCCTGGGCCGAGCCCCCAGCGGACATGTTTCGCCTCACCCAAAACCCCGAGGCCGCGCCCGATGCGCCCGAGTACGTGGAGATTACCTTCGAGCGCGGCGATCCGGTGGCGGTGAACGGCGAGCGGCTCGGGCCCGCCGCGCTCCTCGCCCGGCTCAACGAGATCGCCGGCCGCCACGGGGTGGGCCGGGTGGACCTCGTGGAAAACCGCTACGTGGGCATGAAGTCCCGGGGGGTCTACGAGACCCCGGGGGGCACGCTCCTTTATCACGCCCGGCGGGCGGTGGAGTCTTTGACCCTGGACCGCGAGGCGCTCCACCTCCGCGACCAGCTCTCCCCCAAGTACGCGGAGCTCGTCTACTACGGCTATTGGTACGCCCCCGAGCGGGAGAAGCTCCAGGCGCTCTTCGACGCCGTCGCCGAGGACGTCACCGGCACCGCCCGGCTCAAGCTCTACAAGGGGAACGTCATCGTCGCCGGCCGCAAGAGCCCGGTCTCGCTCTACGACCAGTCGCTGGTCTCCTTCGACGAGGAGGGGGACTACGACCAGAAAGACGCCGAGGGCTTCATCAAGATCAACGCCCTGAGGCTCAAAGTCCGCTCGCGGGTCATGGGGAGGGAATGAAGGAGGAAAAAAAGCTCTGGGGCGGGCGTTTTTCCGAGGAGACCGACGCCCTGGCCCAGGCCTTTAACAACTCGCTCGCCTTCGACCGCCGGCTCTGGCGGGAGGATCTCAAAAACTCCCGGGCCCACGTGCGCATGCTCGGCGAGGTGGGGGTCCTGGCCGAGGAGGAGGTGGCCCGGATCCTCGAGGGCCTCGACCGGATCGAGCGCGAGATCAAGGAGGGGCGCTTTCCCTGGCGCGAGGCCCACGAGGACGTGCACATGAACCTCGAGGCCCGCCTCGCGGAGCTCGTGGGCGAGGTGGGCAAAAAGCTCCACACCGCCCGGAGCCGGAACGACCAGGTGGCGACCGACCTCAGGCTTTGGACCAAGGGGGCGCTCTCCGAGCTCATCGCCGAGGTACGCGGGCTCCGCCGCGTCCTCGTCGCCGAGGCCGAGCGCCACCTCGAGGCCGGGACAGTCCTCCCCGGCTACACCCACCTGCAACGGGCCCAGCCCGTGCTGCTCGCCCACTGGTTCCTGGCCTACTACTGGATGCTCACCCGCGACCAGGGGCGGCTCGAGGACGCCCGCGACCGGCTCGACGAGTCCCCCTTGGGGGCGGCGGCGCTCGCCGGGACCTCGTTTCCCATCGACCGCTTCATGACCGCGCGGGAGCTCGGGTTTCGCCGCCCCATGCCGAACTCGCTGGACGCGGTGGCGAGCCGGGACTTCGTGCTCGAGACGCTGGCGGCCCTCGCCATTTTGCAGGCGACGCTCTCGCGGCTTGCCGAGGAGCTCATCCTCTATTCCACCTTCGAGTTCGGCTTCGTCGAGCTGCCCGACGCCTTCGCCACCGGGAGCTCGATCATGCCCCAGAAGAAAAACCCCGACATCCCCGAGCTCATCCGGGCCAAGGCGGGGCGGGTGCTGGGGAGCTTCGTCGCCCTCTACGCGGTGGTCAAGGGACTGCCGCTCGCCTACAACAAGGACCTCCAGGAGGACAAGGAGCCGCTTTTCGACGCCTTCGACCAGGTGCTCCCCTCGGTGCGGTTGCTCGCCCGGATGCTCCCCGAGCTCCACTGGCGGCCCGAGGTCATGGCCCGGGCGGCGAAGAGCGGCTACGCCCTCGCCACCGACCTCGCCGACTACCTGGCGAAGAAGGGGCTGCCCTTTAGGGAGGCCCACCGGGTGGTCGGGGCGCTGGTGAAGAAACTCGCCGGGGAAGGGCGGGAGCTCGAGGACGTGGGCCTGGAAGAGCTCCGGTCGTTCTCGCCGCTATTCGAGGAGGACGCCCTTTCGCTCTTGCGGCTTGAAGAGGCGATCCACGCCCGGACCTCCTACGGCGGCACCGCTCCCCTGGCGGTGCGCCGGCAGCTCGCGGAGGCCCGGGCGCGCCTTGCGGAGGAGGAGGCATGAGCGAGCGGGTGAAGCCCCTTTTGAAGCTCGAGCTCAAGCCCGTCGAGCTCCCCAAGGTCCGGCGGGGCGCGAGCTGGCGGGTGCGGAAGGCCAGGGTCGGCGACGTGGACCAGATCCACGACCTGATCAAGTACTGGGCCCGGGAGTCCTTCATGCTGGTGCGCCCCAAGGGCCAGCTCTACGAGAACCTCCGCGACTTCCACGTGATCGAGGACGAGGACGGGGTCATCCTCGGCTCGGTGGCGTTCCACATCCTCTGGGCTGACCTGGCCGAGATCCGCTCGCTGGCGGTCCACCCCGAGCGCCAGGGGGAGGGGCTCGGCCGGGTCCTGGTCGAGGCCGCCGAGGCCGAGGCGCGGCAGCTCGGGATTCCCAAGGTCTTCGCCTTCACCATCCAGGAGGAGTTCTTCACCCGCCTCGGCTACCGGGTCACCGAGCCCGAGGCGTTTCCCCGGAAGGTCTGGTTCGAGTGCCGGGACTGCCCCTTCCAAGACAACTGCCCCGAGGTCCCGGTTTTGAAGGTGCTGGAGGAGAGGGATGCTTGATCGCGAGCGGGCGGTTTTGGTGCTGGAGGACGGCGAGGTCTACCGGGGCTTCGCCTTCGGACACCGCGGCAAGACCCTGGGGGAGGTCGTCTTCAACACCGCCATGACCGGCTACCAGGAGATCATGACCGACCCTAGCTACCACGGCCAGATCGTGGTGATGACCTACCCCCACATCGGCAACTACGGGGTCAACGTCTACGACATGCAGTCGAACCGCCCCTGGGTGCGCGGCTTCGTCGCCCGCGAGTTCTCCCGCATCGCCTCGAACCCCCGCGCCCAGGAGACCCTCGAGGACTTCATGCGGCTCCACAAGGTGGTGGCGATCGAGGGGATCGATACGAGAAAGCTCGTCCGCAAGATCCGCGAGGGCGGGGTCCTGAAGGGGGTGATCGTGCACGCGAGCGCCCTTGGCAAGGACCCCACCGAGCCCTTCACCGAAGACGAGCTCGCCCTCCTCGCCGCCGAGGCCAAGGCCTGGCCCGACATCGACGGCCGCGACATGACCCCCGAGGTCACCACCCCGGTCCCCTACGCCTTTCCCACCCTGCGGAGTGGGGGCAAGCGGGTGGTGGT
>WFXV01000177.1 GCA_015490435.1 Thermaceae bacterium | reverse complement strand
CCGTCGAAGAGGAGCTCGCTCCCGCTCGCCCGGAAGACGAGCCCCCCGGCCTCGAGGCGGATCGCGGTGTTCCGGTAGCGGGCCGGGCGCATCTGGCTCGCGACGAAGCGCCGCCAGATCAGCTCGTAGAGCTTCGCCTCCTCGTCCGAGAGGTAGGGCCGGACCGCCTCCGGCGTCCGCGCCACGCTCGTGGGGCGGATTGCTTCGTGGGCGTCCTGGGCACCCTTCTTGGCCCGGTAAGCGGGGGGTTTCTCGGGCAGGTACGCCTCCCCGTAGGTCTTTTCGATGAACGTCCGGGCCTCCTTCACCGCCTCGGGGGCGACCCGGGTGGAGTCGGTGCGCATGTAGGTGATGAGGCCGACGCGCTCGCCGCCCAGGTCCACGCCCTCGTAAAGCCGCTGGGCCACCCGCATCGTCCGGCCGGCGCTCCAGCCGAGCCGGGAGGAGGCCGCCTGCTGCAGGGTGCTGGTGGTGAAGGGGGGCGGGGCCTTCTTCTGGCGCTCCTTGGTCTCGACCCGGCTGACGCGAAAGACCCCGGCCGCCCTCGCCCTAGCCGCCACCGCCTGGGCCTCGTCCTCGCGGGTGAGGAGGAAGACCTCCTTCCCGCCCTTCTTCTCCCGCACCCGCCGGCCGTCCACCTCGTAGAGCTGGGCGGTGAAGCGGGCGCTCTCGGCCTCGAACGCACCGGTGAGCTCCCAGTACTCCTGGGGCTTGAAAGCCTCGATCTCCTCCTCGCGCTCGACCACGAGCCTGAGCGCCACCGACTGCACCCGGCCGGCGGAGAGGGCCCTCTTGCGGAACTTCTCGGAAAGGAGCGGGGAGAGGTTGTAGCCCACGAGCCGGTCGAGGACCCGACGGGCCTGCTGGGCGTCCACCTTCTTGAGGTCGATCGCCCGGGGGCGCCGGATCGCCTCCCGGATCGCCCGGGGGGTGATCTCGTGGAACTCGGCGCGGATGGGGGCGGTGGGCTCGAGCTCGAGCAGGCTCGCCACGTGGTAGCCGATCGCCTCCCCCTCACGGTCGGGGTCGGTGGCGACCAGCACGCGATCGGCCCTTTTCGCCGCCCGCTTCAGCTCCTCGACGACCTTCTTCTTACCCTTCTTGATCTCGTATTCGGGGGCGAAGTCGCGCTCGACGTCCACCCCGAGCCGGCGCTCGGGGAGGTCGACCACGTGGCCCAGGCTCGCCTTGACCTCGTAGCCCTTCCCCAGGATGCGCTCGAGGGTGCGCGCCTTGGCCGGCGACTCCACCACGATGAGGGTGCGCTCGGGCACGCCCCCCAGTATAGGAAGAACTCCCCAAGGCGCAAATCGAATCCGCTATGATGGGCGAAGTATGGCGGAAAAGAAGATCGGCAGACGTTCGTTCTTAAAACGCGCGGCGGTGGGGGTGGCCGCCTCCAGCGTCTTCGGGCCCGTCTACGCCCAGACCGCCCGCCGCGTGCGCTGGCGGATGGCCACCAGCTGGCCGAAGTCCCTGGACACGATCTACGGCGCCGCCCAGGTGGTGGGCAAGCGGGTCGCCGAGCTGACCGGCGGGCGCTTTACCATCGAGGTACACCCCGCGGGCGAGCTTGCGAAACCTCTCGAGATCCTCCAGGCGGTGCAAAAGGGCACGGTGGAGATCGGCCACACCGCGGCCTACTACTACACCAAGCTCCACCCCGCTTTCGCCTTCCCCACCGCCCTGCCCTTCGGCCTCACCGCCCGGCAGCAAAACGCCTGGCTCGAGCACGGCGGCGGCACCGACCTTTTGAACAAGGAGCTCTTCGACGCCTACGGCGTGCTCGGCTTCCCCGCCGGCAACACCTCGCTCCAGATGGGTGGCTGGTTCCGCTTCCCGGTGGACCGGGCGACCGACTTCCGGGGGCTTAGGATGCGCATCCCTGGTCTCGGCGGCGAGGTGATGCGGCGGATCGGGGTGAAGACCGTCACCCTGCCCGCGAGCGAGATCCTGCCCGCCCTCGAGTCCGGCCGCATCGACGCCACCGAGTGGGTGGGCCCCTACGACGACGAAAAGCTCGGCTTCTACAAGGTCGCCACCTACTACTACTACCCGGGCTGGTGGGAGCCCGGCACTACCCTCCACGCGCTGGTCAACCGCCGCGCCTTCGAGAAGCTCCCCCGGGAGTACCAACAGGCGCTGATCTCCGCCACCCGCGAGGCCAACGCCTGGGCCCTCGCCGCCTACGACCAGAAAAACCCCGAGGCGCTGGCCCGGCTGCTCTCCTACGGCGTGCAGCTCCGCCCCTTCCCGCGGGACTTCCTCAAACTCACCTTCCGCGAGGCCGAGAACCTCTACGCCGAGCTCGCCGCCAAGGACGCCACCTACCGCACGATCTTCAACCACTGGAACAAGGACCGCACGCTGCTCTTCCGCTGGTTCTCCACCAACGAGGCGAGCTACGCCGACTTCGCTTTCCGCCTGTTCTAAACCGCCCCAAAACCAAGGGGCCCCGGCCAAGCCGGGGCCCCTTTCTCGACTTCCTTTAGAACTCCTCGTCCCACTCGATCACCGACTCGCTGGTGGCGGTAGGCGAAAGGGTCTGGGTGGCGGTGGTGGGCTGGGCGCCGCGCCGCTGGGTGAGCAGGCCGAACTGCTGGGCGATCCCCCGGAGCCCCCAGCCCGCGAGCACGATGACCAGGAAGATCGAGATTCCCCAGCCGATCTGGGCCGGCAGGCTCTGCAGCACCGAGAGGTTGATGAGCGCCGCCAGCTCGGGCATCCCGCCGTAGTTCGCGAGTATGTCGCCGAGGTAGGTGATCGCCTCGACGATCGCCGGCAAGAGCAGGAAGAAGAAGGCGAAACCGAGCAGGCGCCAGTAGACGTTTCGACCGCCGAAGGTCAGGCGGATCAGGTAGAGGGGGAAGAACGCGAGCGCGCCCGCGAGGAGGAAGAAGACCGTCCGGGGCAGGCCGGTAAAGCCGAGCAGAAAGGCCTGGGTCTTGAGCCATAGCCGCACGCTGGGGGCGTGGGAACCCTTCAGGAAGTGCTCTTTCAGGCCGCCGATCAAGGCGTACATCGTGGTCAGGTCGGTGGCACGCACGCCGGGCACCCGCCGCAGGCGCTCGAGGAGCTCGGAGACCCGGCGGGCCATCGGCTTGGCGGCCACCGCCAACACCGGCTCCACCCGGGTGGCGTAGCGCCACCAGGCCCGGTCGAGGAGCTGGCGGGCCTCGGTGATCTGGGCGGAACCGAGCAAGGCCGAGGCGGCGCCGATGTCGGCGCGCACCGCCTCGATGGTGTCGAGGAAGTCGGCGAGGTAGAGGTAGCCGAGGGCCTGGGCCCGGGCCTCGACCAGCGCCCGCTTGTCCTTGGGCATCCAGTCGGGGGCCCGGAAGGTCTGGACCTCCGGCCGGGCCGGGGGCCTAGGGAGCGGCGGCGCCGCCCGATGCGGCGCCGCGGGGGCGGGAGAGGCCGCCGCCTGGGGGGGCGGCGGCGCCTGGGTCGGCGGGGCCGCGGCGGGTTTGGCCGGCGCCGGGGCCGCGGTCTCCGGCTTGGGCGCCGGCGGCTTGGGCTTTTC
>WFXV01000176.1 GCA_015490435.1 Thermaceae bacterium | reverse complement strand
CGGCGCTGACCGCGCTGGACCAGGTCCCGCCGCCGGTGCACATGACCCCGGTGGTGCGGCGGATGTTCGAGGGGCTCGCCGAGGGGATCGGCGGATCCAAGGGGGCGCTTTTGAAGCTCGCGCTTTTTCCCCGGCTCACCCACGCGGTGCTCGGGCGGCTGGGGGAGGCGGGGAAGGTTTTCCTGCCGCTTTTTGGCAACACCGCGGCGCCGACGATCGTGCGCGGGGGCGAGAAGATCAACGTCGTGCCCGAGCGGGTGGAGCTCGAGCTCGACGGCCGCCTGCTCCCCGGCTTCAACCCCGGCCACCTGATCGGGGAGCTGAGCCGGCGCATTCCCGTGCCCTTCGAGGCCGACGTGGTCCGGTTCGAGCCGGGGCCCGAGGAGGTGGACTGGACGCTCTTCCCGCTGCTCGCGGAGGTGCTCGAGGAAGCCGACCCCGGCGCCAAGGCCATCCCCCTGCTCCTCTCCGGCGTCACCGACGGCCGCCACTTCGCCCGGATCGGCATCCAGACCTACGGCTTTACCCCGATGAAGCTCCCCGAGGGGTTCACCTTCAATCGCCTCATTCACGCCGCCGACGAGCGCATCCCGGTAGAGGCGCTGCGGTTCGGGGTGGAGGCGGTGCGAAGCTTCTTCCGGAGATTAGGCTGAGGAAGCCGCCAGCCATTCTTTGAATGTGGTTCCGTCTTTAGTTTTCCAGTAGGTGGTTCCTTGGGTGGAGCCGCCTCGGATGGCAGCGGCTGCAGCTGATGGTGATGAGAAGACAAAATCTCGTGTAAAAACGTAGTGGTCCCCTGCAGTTTTTAAAATGCCGGCTTCAACGAGGCGTTGCCGCAAGCGTTTGTAACTTTGAGGCAGGGATCTCGTCTCTTTCAATACAGCCTGGGAGCCCTTTTTTACAACAAAGCCTTCAGCTGTGAGCTCTGCTTCTGCGTGAACTCCTTTAGAACTCAGGTAAAACTTTTGTACGCCAGCCTGCTTTTTGGGCGATTTGGGCCCCAGGAAGGAAACACCCAGTGGCGGCAAGCAAAGAAGCAAGTTCTCAAGGAACTGCTCTGCATCCGCGCGGTCCATCTCCGAAAGCGGGGGTAGGCTTCCCTGGTTTTGGTTCTTGATCTTCGCCTGCCCCCGGCTTTTGGCGAGCTCGATCAACCGGGCCTCGAGGTAGCGGGTCTGGGCTTTGTCCAACCCTTCGTCCTCACTCGCAGTGAAGACCACGGCGTGGGTCCAAAAATCCTTGCCTTGGTCGTGTTGGGCGATGCGCTTACCGACATCATCGGCTTCTCCAATGTAGAGCTCGGGAAAGCCGTCCTCGTCTTCGCCCAGAAGAAGGTAAACCCCCGGGCGGCCGAGCTCGGGGCGCTTTCGCGCCTCACCGAGGAGCGCCCGGGGGAACATTACCCCCACCCCCGACCAGTTCCCAAGTTTTGCGACCTTAATGCTGTAGGGATCGCCATCCGGGAAGAAAAGCCGGAGGGTGAAGGGCTTCATGGCTTACCCGCACTTCGACCAGCCGCAAACCTGGCAGGTGAGGCAGCCGTCCTCGACCTTGACCGGGCCGCCGCACTCGGGGCAGGTCGGCCCCTCGGAGACCGGCGGGCCGCCGGCCGCAACCTCGACCTTGACCTCGGGGACCGGGGCCTCCTGGGGCTTGGCCTCCGCCTTCGGCTTGGCGGAGGTGAGGGGGTGCTTCTCGCCGTTTCCGAGCTTCAGGGCCTGCTCCAGGGCGAGGGCGATCAGGTCCCCCTTGCTGGCCACGAACTTCTTGAAGTAGCTGCCGTAGAGCCCGCCGTTGATGCCGCGGAGCGTGTGGATGATCGCCTCCGGGGGCACACCGTACTGCAGCGCGATCGAGACCACCCGGCCGAGCGCCTCGGCGTCGGCGTTTTGCTCGTCGCCGGCCTTCCCGGTGGTAAGGATGACCTCGATCGGGTGCTCCCCCTGCATGTTGACGGTGACGAGATACGAATAGCGGGTGCCGTCGGAGGCGGTGAGCTTCACCATGTCGGTGAAGCCAAAAAGACGGCCGGTGCGCTCGAAGACCGGCTCCCCGAAGGGCCGTGCTGCGGGCTCCGCCTTGGCTGCCTCGGTCTTTTCGGGCTCGGACGGGGCCTTCTCCTCGGCCTTTTCCTCCTTCTTCTTCGAGGTGTTGATCACCTGGAACTCGCGGCTCCCGTCGCGGTAGACGGTGATCCCCTTGCACCCGGTCTTCCAGGCCTCGGTGTAAGCGGCCTCGACGTCCTCGACCGAGGCGTGGTTCGGGAGGTTGATCGTCTTGGAGAGCGAGTTGCCCACGTAGCCCTCGCGGTCGAAGGCCCGCTGCACCACCCCCTGCATGCGTACGTGGTCGAGGGGGCTCACGTCGTGGGCGCACTTGAAGACCTTCTGGAGTCGCTCGGGCACGAACTCGAGCCCCTGCACCGAGCCGTGGTTTTCCTGGATCTTCTCGGTGACCTTGTCCCAGTCCCAGCCGCCGTCCTTTCGGTAGTCGGGGTGGGGCGGGTAGGCCTCGAGGAGCTCCTTGAAGAGCGGGTGGACGAGGGCCTTGTACTCACCCCCGATCCGCCGCCAGACGAAGGGGGCGAAGACCGGCTCGATCCCCGAGGAGACCCCCATCAGCATGCTGGTGGTGCCGGTGGGGGCGACGGTGAGGAGGGCGACGTTCCGCCGGGGGCGGATGCCGAGGCCTTTGAAGTATTCCTCGTGCTCGGCATAAAGCGGGAAGACCCCCCGCTCCTCGGCAAGGGCTTCCGAGGCGGCGGTGGCCTCCTCCCGCATCGTGTCCATGATGCGCTCGACGACCTTCCGCGCCTCCTCGGAGTCGTAGGCGAGGTCCATCTTGATGAGCGCGTCGGCGAGGCCCATCACCCCGAGCCCGAGCCGGCGGAGGGTCTGGGAGGCCTTTTTGTTGTCCTCGAGCACGAAGTGGTTCACGTCGAGGACGTTGTCGAGGAAGCGCACCGCGGTGCGCACGTCCTTCCGGAAGGCGTCATAGTCGAAGGTCTTGTCCTCCCGGACGTAGGCGGCGAGGTTCATCGCCCCAAGGTCGCAGGGCTCGCCCACGGTGAGGGGGATCTCGCCGCAGGGGTTGGTGGCCCGGATCTCCCAGCGCTTGCCAAGGCCCTTGAGCGCCGACTTCTCGTTCACCCGGTCGATGAAGATGAGCCCCGGTTCGCCGGTGGCCCAGGCGTGCCAGGCGATCTCGTGCCAGATCCACTTGGCGGGAACCCCGCCTTTGTAGACCGGGACCGGCCGGGCGCCGTCTTCCCGCTCGGGGAGGTCGGGAATCTGGCCTTGGTACTCGCCCTCCAGGAAGACCGGGTAGTACTTGCCCGGGACCTCCTTGGGTTCGACGGGCCAAAGGGCGTCCTTCTCGAGGGCTTCGATGAAGCGGTTCGTGATCAAGACCGAGATGTTGAAGGTGGAGATGTCGCCCTCGGCGGCCTCGCGGTCTAGGTCTTTCGCGGTGAGGAAGTCGAGCAGGTCGGGGTGGGCGACGTCGAGGGTGGCCATGCCGGCGCCGCGGCGGGTGCCGCCCTGGCGCACCACCCGGAGGACGGGGGCGTAGACGTAGCGGAGGGTGGCTACCGGGCCGGCGTTCGGGCCGCCGCGGTTCGCCCACTCGAGGAAGTTGTCGTAGATCTCGATCAGGTAGCTGGTGGGGCCGCTGGCGGTGCCGCCCGAGCTCTTCACCGGCGCCCCCTCGGGACGGAGCTTGGAGAAGTCCACGTGGGGCTCCTCGCCGGAGAGGGCGAGGCGTACGGCCTCGGCGGCGGCGTCCATGATCCCGCCCATGTCGTCCTCGATCTCGATCACGTTCTCGGGACGCTCGCGCACGGTGAGCACGCCGTGCTCGCGGGCGAGGGCGGCGAGCTCGGGGGTGAGGGTGCCGTAGACCACCCGGGTCCAGTTGCGCACCGCGTGGGGCAGCTTCTCGCCGTCGGGGTTGGTCGAGGGGCGCATCAGGCCCTTGATGAAGTCCTCGACGTCCTTGTGATCCGCGCGCATGTAGGCGAAGCCGCGGACCAGCCCCATCCGCTGCCCCTTGGGGGCGGAGCGGTAGGGGTCGAGGTTGACGCCGTTGCCGCCGCCCACCTTGGTGACCAGGGCGAGCTTCTTGGCCACCTCCATGATCCCCTCGAAGCTCTCGGGCGGGTTCTCGGTGGCCCCTTGCACGAAGCAATTGAGCACGTTGCCGTGGGCGGTGGCGGCGCCGGCGAGCACCCGGCCCCCGGGGCAGAAGCGCTTTTGGCTCATGAGCTCGAAGAAGCGCTCGGCCCAGGCCTCGCGCTCGGGCTCCTTCTCGGGGAGCGCGACCCAGTTGGCGACTCGGCGGAACATGCCGTAGATGTCGCCGTCGCCGGGCTGCAGGTACTGGCGTTTGGCGATGGCAATGGCGTGTTCGTCGAATTGCGGTTGGCTCATGGTTGATCCCCCTTCTCCCGTGTTGAGCACAAGATGTTGTGCCCCTAAAAGGGGAGGCTACTACATGTTGGGGCTGGTCGCAAGCGGAGATGACCCAACGGGACCCCTCGAGTTTACCACGCCGCGAACGCTTTGTTAGGATGGGCCCGCTTGGAGGGGGATGTGCCGCAGGGAACGCTCTTCGTGATGACCGGGGCCTCGGGGGTGGGGAAGGG
>WFXV01000175.1 GCA_015490435.1 Thermaceae bacterium | reverse complement strand
GCATCCGCCAGCCGGCCGCCTACACCGGGGTGCTCGGCATGAAGCCCACCTACGGCCGGGTCTCCCGCTATGGACTGATCGCCTACGCCTCGAGTCTCGACGTGGTGGGGCCCTTTGCCCTCGACCTCTTGGACCTCGCCCTCGCCATGGACGCCCTTGCCGGGAAGGACCCAAAGGACGCCACCAGCTTGGACGCGCCCGGCCGCTTTGTTTCCGCGCTGGAAGAGGGGGTTCGGGGGCTTCGGGTAGGGCTCGTCGAGGAGACTGTGGGCCCCGGCACCGACCCCGGGGTGAAGGCCGCCACCCTCGGGTTTTTGAAGGTGCTCGCCGAGGAGGGGGCGGAGGTGGGGGAGGTGAAGATCCCGGAGCTAGAGTTCGCCCTCGCCACCTACTACCTGGTGGCCACCAGCGAGGCGAGCTCGAACCTCGCCCGCTACGACGGTACCCTCTACGGCCGGCGCGAGCCCGCCCCCGACGGGGTGCAGATGATGAAGCGGACCCGGGCCAAGTTCTTCGGGCCCGAGGTGAAGCGTCGCATCCTGATGGGCACCTTCGCGCTCTCCTCGGGCTACTACGACGCCTACTACGGCCGGGCACTTAAGGCCCGGCGGGCGATTGCGAACGCCTTCGCCCGCGCCTTCCAGGAGTTCGACCTGCTCGTCACCCCCACCGCCCCCACCCCCGCCTTTCGCCTGGGGGAAAAGCTCGACGATCCCCTTTCGATGTACCTCACCGACGTGAACACGGTGGCGGCGAACCTGGCCGGGCTCCCGGCGCTCAGCGTGCCCGCGGGCTACGCCGGGGGGCTCCCGGTGGGGGTGCAGCTCATCGCCCCGGCGCTTTCGGACGAGCGGCTCTTCGCCGCCGCTTCCGCCTTCGTGCGGGCCACCGGGGGGGCCTATCTAAAGCCCGCGGTAGGCTAGGGGTATGGAGGCCCGCTTCCGCCGGGCTTCGCGCCTGGCCTGGCGGCTGCGTAAGGAGGGGCGCCCCCTCCTTTGGCCGGAGGAGCCCCCGGACGGCCGCTTTTACCGGGAGGGGGAGGCGCTCGGGCTCTGGGAGTGGCGGCTCGGCTTCCCCCCGGACCGGCCGGTGGTGGCGATCGACGTCGAGACCACCGGCTTAAGCCCCCACCGCGACCGGGTCACCGAGCTCGCGGTGGTGCGGCTCGAGGCCGGCGAGAAGCGCACCTTCGCGCGGCTCGTGAACCCCGGCCGACCGATTCCCCCGCGGGTGCAGCGGCTCACCGGGATCACCGACGCGGACGTTCGGGACGCCCCGCCCTTGGAGGAGGTCTTGCTCGAGGCCCGGCCGATGATGGAGGGGGCGGTCTGGGTGATCCAGAACGCCGGGTTCGACCTGGGGTTTTTGACCCCGGCCCTCGAGCGGGTCGGGTTTAGAATGGAGCCCAAGGTGGTGGACACCCTGCGCCTTGCTCGGGCCTTCCTTCCGGGGCTCAAAAGCTACCGCCTCGGCCATCTGGCGGACGTCCTGGCCTGGCCCGGCAGGCGCTTCCACCGCGCCCTCGACGACGCCGAGGCCACCCTCTGGGTGATGAGGGAGCTCTATTACCTGCGCGCTCGCGGCAGGGCGATTTTCCTGGAGGCACTATGAAGGAAGCCCGGTATACCCTGACCAGCCACTGCATCGAAAGCGGTTCGCTGAAGCTCACCCCGTCCCTGCGGGCCGTCCTGGGCGACGCCGAGCGCGTCCGGGCGGTGGGGCCGGGGGGGCTTGAGCTCGAGCTCATTCCCGACCCCGAACAGGGCGTGGTCCGGGGCTTCGGACCGCTCTTTGCCACCGGCGAGTTCGCCGCCAACGACCTGCTCCGCTTCGTCCGCGAGGGCGAGGTGGTCACCATCGAGCCGGTGGGCAAGCGGGTGCGCCGCCCGGCCCCTGCGCCGAAAAAGCCCGAGCCCAAGCCGGCACCCCAGAAGGCCACGGTCACCCCCTACCCCAAGGAGGTGCTCTACCCCGGCGACGCCCGGCGCCCGGCCTTCGTCGAGGCGCTCACCGCGCTCGGGCTCGAGGCCTTCCCCGAGGGGAAGTTCTGGCGGCTCCGGGCGCGGATGGGGCGGAAGGGCTTTTCGCTGGTCGCGGGGAAAGCGGGCAAGGTGGCGCCCGAGGCGCTGGTGGCCGCCCGGGTGGAACGCGGCGCCGACTACGCGATGTTGGTGGTGGACGAGCCCAAGCCGACCCCCCGCCCGGGCCTGGTGGTGGCCAGCGAGGAGGCGCTCTTCGCCCTGCGCGAGCTGCACAAGAGCTTTCCGCTCGGGGGGCTCGAGCTCATGCGCCTTTTCGCCGGTGGGCGGATCGGGCTCGAAGAGGTGGAGGCCCAGCGCCGGGAGGTGGCGGGCCTGCTCGGCGAGCGGGCCCAGTTCTCGGCGGTGCTCCTCGCCCTCGCGGGCTTTCGCAAGGACCAGGTCTTCCTGCTCGAGGACCTGCTCCCCGAGCTCGGCGAGGGGGTGAGCCCGGAAGCGGTGCGGCGGGTGCTCGAGGTGCTCTCGGGGCCGCCGTTTTTTGCCCTGGACGCGCTCGGCCCCGGGGAGTACCGCCTCCGGGAGCGCGTCCCCGAGCTGCTCGAGTCGCTCGCGGCCTACGCCCAGCAGCTCAAGCGCCGCTTGTCGGTTCCGGCGTAGGGAAGAGCCGGTCGAAGCTCGCCCGGGCCCGGGCCTTTAGGCGCTCGACCGCGGCCCAGTCGGGGTCGATGCCCCCCTGGACCAAGGCCGCGATCTCGCCGGGGGTGGGCTCGAGGGGGAGGAGGGCGGCGCCGGTTTCCTCGGCGAACCCGGTGATCTTGGGGTCGTACTCCACCCCGGCGAAGGGCGTGCCCGCCGCCGCCGCCAGGATCATCCCGTGCAGCCGGGCGCTGATCACGTACTCGGCGCTTTTCAAGAGGTAGAGGGCGCGCTTGGGGTCGCGGGTCGCCTCCTTGGGGAGGTGCTCGAAGACCTCGAGCACGGGGTCGTCGGGCCCCGGTTGCAAGCCGAGGACGAGCACGTCATAGCCCAGGTTCAAAAGCCTCCGGGCCCCGGCGTAAAGCGGCTCCTCCGGGACCCCGTGCCGGGGGATCACCACCACCAGCCCGGGCTCCCGGGCCACCGGCGGGGGCTCGAGGAGGAGGGCCGGATCGGCGCCGAGCTCGGCCTTTAGCCCGAGCCGCTCGGCGTAGCGGAGGCTCCGCCGGTCGCGGACCACGAGCGGGACCCCGGCGAGTGTCCGGGCCACCGCCCGCTCGCCCCGGGGGGAGAGCGGACCCAGGGAGACCCCGGAGACCGTGACCGGCCGGCCGAGCCGGCGGGCCAGCCGGACGAGCCCCAGGTAGTAGGCGAGGCTCCGCCGCGAGGTGCGGTCCTGCAAGAGCCCGCCCCCGCCCAGCACGAAGCGGTCCACCCGGGCAAGGGCCGCCGGCAGCGCCAGCGGGTGGTAGCGGTGCACCGCCTCGACCCCGAGCTCGGAGGCGGTCTCCCGGGGGGCGGCGGAGAACACCAGGGCCCGGTGGCCCCGGGCCTTGAGCTCCTGGACCATCGCCTGCAGGATGGCCTCGTCGCCGGCGTTCTTGTACCCGTAGTAGCCGCCTATGCCCACCACCATCGCCGGATCCCCCGGTAGACGAGCCAGCCGATCCCCCCCAGCATACCGCCCAACAGAGCGCCGTTCAGGGTGCGCACCAGGCTGACCGCGAGGGGCGTGTGGTAGTGGGCGAAGGAGTCGAGGATCGAGGCCTCGGCGATGACCGCGAAGGCGAGCAGGGCGTGGGTCACCCAGCGGGGGAGCCCGGCGGTGAGGGCGAAGACGGCGGCGGCGTGGCCGAAGACCTCCTTGAAGCGGGGGCGGACCATCAGGGCCTGGAGCTGGTCGCGGAGGGCGAGCTCGAGCCCGGGCACGAAGGGGGCGTCGTTGCCCCGCCGGAGGAAGGCGACGAGCAGCGCGAGCAGCAAGATCCCCGCGAGCGCCGCCTCTCCGAGCCGGAGGCGATGATTGAAGAGGGCCTCGAGCGTGCCCTTCCAGCCTTTCTTCGGCAGGAGTCCGAGGAGGAAGAGGAGCGGGGGCAACACGAGCAAAAGCCCCACCCCCCGGAAGGCCGAAAGGCCGAGCAAGGTGGCCTCCCGGCTTCCCAGCGCGGTGAGGAAGAGGGCCCCGAGCAGCGCGTAACCGAGCGCGAGCCCCCAGCGGCGGAGCCCCGGCGCCGGCTCCAAGAGCCCGAGCACGGGGAAGACCAGGCCCACGAGGAGGGGGCCGGCCTGGTCCCGCCCGTAGCCGAAGGCGAGCAAGACCAAAAAGAGCCCCACCGGGAGCGCGAGCGCCCGGGGCAGGCGAAGGAGGTATAGCAAAAGCCCCGCGGCCGCGCCCAACCAGGCGAAGGCCGAAAACGCCGAAGGGGTGAAGCCCCTCGGCTCCGGGACCCCGAGCAGGATCCCGGCGGCGGAAAGGCCCCGGCCGAGCTCCCGGAGGAAGCGCTCGGTGGCGCTTGGATGGGGGTAGGGGCGGAAGTAGAGCACCCGGTGGCCCCGCTCCCGGGCCGCCAGCACGTACTTGCGGGCGGCGACCTCGGGGGCGAGCTTGAGCTGGTACTCGCTCCGCAGGCTGAAGAGCCGGATCGCCCCCGCCCTTCGCGCCAGGTAGGCCACCCCCGCCTGGCGGGTCCCCTCGATCAGGGCGACGGGGGCGGGGAGGCGCTTCGCCACCTCGTCGAGGCGGTCCGGGTAGCCAAGGGCCTCGGTGCCGGCGAAGACGAAAAGCCCCGCCTGCGGGGGGAGCGTAGGCGGCCAGGGGT
>WFXV01000174.1 GCA_015490435.1 Thermaceae bacterium | reverse complement strand
GGTTCGCGAGCGTGGTCAGGAGAAAAGCAGTATGGCTTGCGTCATGCGGCTTCCGACTGGGGCGCCAGAGCCGCCCCCAGGGGTCCTCCGCGAGGTCGGGGCGTTCCTCGGGGATCCGGTAGGGGCTCTCGGGAGGGATCCCCTCGAAGAGAGGGGCGAGCCTCGCGTGGGCTTCCTCGGGGGTGAGGGGGCGGAGCGTCTCCTTCATCGGCCTCATTCTCCGCGGCCTTCGGAAGAAACAGAAACCGCAGGGCTTCCGTGGTCCAGGGCGGCCTGCCGTGCGGGGGGACGGGCGAAAAACTGTGTGGGAGCGCGCCCCCGGCTAAACGGAGGATGACGCCTTCGCTAGGGCAAAAACGTGGGAGAAAAAGCCCTTTCACGTAGGTGAAAAACAGAAAGGCGGCGGGACGGGGCGATGAGTCCCGTGAACATCGGCCTTCCTGTGGATGGGCCGATCATTTTTTAGGCGAAAAACCTGGCCCTATATCGGTACCTCAGAAAGCCTCCCCCGCGGCCGGTGCGTGGATGAAACCGGGGCGCGGTACGCGCCCCCGGGCACCCCGGCTTGGCAAGCCCATGTGAACGCGCCGGGCCCGCGTTCCATCCCGCAGCGGAACCCGGGGGATGCGGCAGGTAGAGGACCGCGGGGGGATGTTCGAGAAGGATGCGCGGGATTTGAAAAGGGGGTTACCGAGTGCGCGGGCACCGGGCGTGAGGAGCCGGCTGGTTCCAAACCCCTGGATGGAAGGAGCGGGCAACCCCACTGACCTGCTGAGGGTCTGTAAGCAAACCCCCGGCCCACTGGGAGCCCGAACGGGACTCCGAAGAAGAAGGAAGCGCAGGGAAAGGAGGAAGGAGATGCTGGGTAAAAGGTACGAACTTTGGGTTCTCTATCTCGCGGGCAAAGACCAGGAAGTGCCGGTCCTGGTAGGTGGGGGAGCTCCCCCAGGCAAGGCGCTCCTGGAGGAGGAGGCCGCGCGAGCCCGCGCGGCCTTGGGCCTTCCGGGCGCCGCAGCCAGACTCCGCGCCCTGCCTTTGCTCTGCTACCGTGGCGTCCTCTACCTGCCCAGACCACTCATGCTCCCGGCGCAAGGAGACTGCGTCCGACAGCAGCTTGTCCCCCCGGGGAAACTGGTGCGCCTCTACTAGCTAGCGGCGCTGAGGCTCTTCCGCCATGGCCGGGGCTCGGCCCCGGCCTTCGTTCATCCGAAAGGAGGTGCCGATGGCAGAAACCTGGGTCGTGTACACCGACGGTTCCGCCGACCCCCGGACGGGGGCCGCGGGGTGGGCGGCGGTGGCCCTCAGAAACGGCCAGCTACGCCTCGAGGTCCAGGGCTGGGAGATGGAAAGGGATAGCGCGTGGGCGGAGCTCCGGGCGGTTCGCGAGGCGCTCTCCGTGGTTCCCGGCGGGGTCCGGGTGGTGGTCCACACCGACCACTACGCCTTGGTCGAGGCCTTCCGCGGGCGGGGACGCCTTCAGCGCGAGGACCTCCATGGGCTTTGGGGCGAGCTGTGGGAGGAGGCGGGACGCCGCGGGTTGCGGCTCGAACTCCGCTACCGGCGACGCCAGAAGACCGTGTGGAGCCGGTGGGTGCATCGCCTGGCGAACGGTGCGCGGCGGCGGGCGCTGTCGGCGCTGGGAGCAGGCTTGAGGGCGGCTTGAGGGGGCCCGGCCCGCCGGGGCGGGGAAGCGCCCCGGCGGGCTCTTTTTACCGAACCGGAGGGAAGGAGGGAACGCGCATGAAAAACTCGAACCTCACCGAGGAACAGGCGGCGGTGGTAGACGCGGTGCGGAGCGGTGCCGAGCGGGTTGTGGTTCAGGCCTACGCCGGGTCGGGGAAGACCTTTACCCTCGTCCGGGCCGCGGATGCGGCCGTGTCCGGGGGGAAGAGGGTCCTTTACCTGGTCTTCAACCGGGCGATGCGCATGGAGGCCGAGGAGAAGTTCAGGCGGGCGGGGCTGAGCTCCGTGGACGTGCTCACCGCCCACAAGCTGGCCTGGGACCGCACCCCTAGCGCGGTGCGTGAGCGGGTGGTGAACTACCCCTATCAGCTCTACCCCGCCCTTTGGCGGCTGGTTCCCCTGACGGAGAGGTGCCCCGGGCTCGCTGGCGCCCTGGTCGCCGGTCTGGTGAGGTTTTCCCACTCCGCGGACCGGGACCCTTCTGCCGGCCACATCCCCCTGGGGCAGCGGGCGGTGCTTGCCCGGTGCGGAGTTGACTTGGAGGAGGCGGGCAGTATCCTCAAGCGGCTCTGGAGGTGCTTCCTGAGTCCGCGTTCCGGCCTCCCCCTGCTCCATGACTTCTACCTGAAGGCCCTTCACCTGCGGGGTGTTCGGCTTCCCTACGACCTCATCCTCTACGACGAGGCGCAGGACGCGAACGCCCCCATGCGGGAACTCGTCCTCAGCCAGCCGGCCCAGACGGTCTTTGTCGGCGACGCCTATCAGTCGCTCTACGCCTGGCGCGGCGCGGTGAACGCCCTCGCCGAGGTGCGTGGCCTCAGGCTCTACCTCTCCCGGACCTTCCGCTTCGGGCCGGAGGCGGCGGGGTGGGCGAACCGGGTTCTGGCTCTGCTTGGGGAGCGGGTCCCGCTTCGACCCGCTTTGGGGCTTGCTACCCGGGTTCGCTTGGGCTCACGGCCCGCTGGTGGGCGCGTTGCTGTGCTGGCCCGCTCGAACGCGGAGGCGCTTTTGGCGCTTCGTGAGCTTTATGCCTTGGGCTACCGTAGGGTTCGGTTCTTGCGTGACTGGAGGTTTCTTCGGTTGGTCGAAGATGTGGTTGCCCTGAGTCAGGGGCGCTCGGACATTGCCTCTCCGGCGCTCCGTGTGCTCACCTGGGGGGAACTCCTGCGCGGGGTCGGCCGCAATCCTGGGGCCTACGGCGAGCTTGCCACCCTGGTCCGACTCGTGGCCCGCGAGCCCCGGCCCGCCTTTCTCGTCCGGGAGCTGAGGCGGGCGATGAGGGTGAAACTTTCCGAGGCCGACGCGGTGGTCGCCACCGTCCACCAGGCCAAGGGATTGGAGTGGGACCGGGTCTGGGTGCGGGGGAGGTTTCGCCTGGTCGACGAGCACGGTAGCCCCGTTTCCAGCGAGCTGATGCTTCTTTACGTGGCTTTCACCCGTGCGCGTCAGGAGCTCTTCTTGCCCCTGGAGTTGGAAGCGGAGCTTCGCGCCCTGGAGGGGGCCCCGGTCTCCTCCAGGGCGGCGTAGTGAACCTGGCCGCTCTGCTCCACGCGCACGAGCGAAGGGAATTTCCGTGCGTTTCGCCCCATCCCCGCGTACCGCCTCAACACGTCGCGGAGGCTCTTCTCGTCGGTGGGAATGCGGAGCTTTTTCTTGGTCGCGATGCGTTTGAGCTCCTTAATCAGCTCACGCTCCTCGAAAAAGGGGCGCGTGTTCCCCCCTTCGTCGGTCATGAGCTCAAACTTTTTGCGGCGCTTCAACGCCGCCATCGCTTCCTCCAGGAGCTTCTCGTACTTGGCCGGGGCCCCGTGCTTCTGGCGCACTCGTGGTGCCGTCGCGCCGGCCTCGGTCGCTTGCGGCAGCTCTTCGTTGATGGTCAGGAGGGGCGTGTGGGGTACGGTCGCTCGGCCCCTCTGGTACTCCATCACGCGCCTTAACCCCATGCCCCACTTGATTTCCTTCACCCCGATGAGGTGGTCCGGTAGGGCCTGGATGGCGCTGCTTCCCCGGGGATCATCGGATCTTTTGGCCTGGTGATGGACCAGGATGAGCAGGTGTCCGCGTCTCCGGGCCGCTTGAATTAGGGGAGCCAGCGCCTTCTCAACTTGAAGGGCATCATTTTCGCTCTCTCCGGTAACCCCTCGAGGAAAGAGTTTTACAAGCGAGTCCACGATAATGAAGGAGTTCTCGGGAATGTCCGGGTCCTTGAGAAACTCCTCGAGGTCCTCCGGGTCCTCGAAGGGATAGAGGAACTCCTCCGCCCGGTCAGGGCTCCACCCCATCTTCTTCGCGAACTCGCGCAACCGGGGAAGGGGCGTCTCGGTAATGTGGCTGAGGTAGTAAACCCTGGGCTGGCCCGTGGCCCGCAGTTTGCGATGGACCCGAAGCCCTTCCTCCGTTGGTTCGCTGTCCGCGAACAGGGCGAGCAACGCCCGGGTTTTTCCTGCCTTCGGCTTCCCGTGGACCAGCACCACATCGCTGTAGTTGATGGCGAACTCCTCGTTTCCCTCCACGCGGAGTGCGGGGACGGGTCGCTCGGTCAGCGACCGAAGGCGGAGGAATTCGAGCTTGGCTTTCCCGCGCGCCCTTCGAACTTGCTTTGCCCGGAGGAGCCCCTTTTTGTAAAGGTTGCGGTTTTCAAGCACCACCTCTGCGATTTCCCCCAGACCCAGCCCGGCCTTTCTCAGGCTCCAGTCTGCGGGGGGAAGGATACCGGTCGTCGCCCCGTTGGCCAGTTTCAGCGTCAGGACCCGCTCTTGTGAGGGCGCCAGTTCGCCGATGAGGCGAATGACCAGCTCCTCATCCTCGGGCGGGCGAAGGCTGTGCCCCGGTTCGAAGCAGTGCACCCAGCATTCCCCGGGAACGACCCAGCGGGCCTCCTCGTCGCTTGCGGGCCAGGCCAGAAGGGTTCCCTCGACCGGCTTGCCCTCCGCTTTTTCCCAGAGTTTGGCCAGGGCGGCCAGGAACCGCCTTCGTTCGGAACAGGGCACCGCCACCTGCTTGCTCCAGCCTGGAGGAGGGTCTGGGAGCTGGAAGTACGCTGCTCCCTGGTCAAGGTCAACGCGAAGAAGATGGGCCCTTAGGGGGATAAGGAGATACCCCTTAGAGTCCATTTCCTTTACGCACTTCACAACCTTCAGGTTATTCGCTCTTTCGCGGGGCCACGGCGGTCAGGACAGGGCTTCCTCGAGCAGGTGGCCTCGGCGGTCCGCTGGGCCGCCGGGCGCGACCCCGGGCCGCTCCTCCGGGCCGAGCACGGGGGAACCTGGAGCCTCGCCTACGGGGCGCTTGACCTGGAGGTCTTCGCCGTCTGCCACGGGCCCTCCTGGCGGGCGGTCGCGGAGGGGCGCCACCGCCTGGAGGCGGTCCACCACGGGGACGCCCTGGAGCTCGGGTTCTTCCCGCCCTAGAGCCCAAACCGCCTGAGGAGCTCCCGCACCCCCCGGCCCTCGCCGCCCTCGACCTCCGGCGGCCTGTCCCCAAGCTGCTCGCGGACGAACCGCTCGAGGCTCTCCCGGGTGATGCGGGCCGAGCGCCGCCCGATGTAGACCCGCTCGAGCTTCCCCTCCTTGACCAGGCGGAACACGGTCGCGCGGTGGACCCGGAGGAGCGCGGCGGCCTCCTCGATGGTGAAGACCAGCGGCGGTACCCCGGCCTCCCGGAGGCGCTCGGCGGCCCGGCGCATCCTCACCTTGCTCTCGACCGGCATGCCTCAGTATTGCAGTAGATACTGCGCTACTGCAATCAGTACCCAGGCACCCCCCTCGCGGCGCGACGACCGGCAACCCCTCCGGGCCGCCGTCCGGGCCCCGCGCGGACCCATGT
>WFXV01000173.1 GCA_015490435.1 Thermaceae bacterium | reverse complement strand
GTCCAAGGGCGGGTCGCTCCCGTCGTCCACCACCACCACGTCGAGGGGCACCTCCGGGGGCAGGTGGCGGAGGCTATGGGCAAGCCCCTCGGGGTCGTTATACACGGGGATTAAGAGCGCGATCGGGCGCGGCACCGGTCTCCCTCCCCAGGTAAAGCCCGAGCACGAACCAAAAGAGCGGATCCGCCCCGCGGAACTGCACCAACGCCCCGGCGAAGTAAAGCCCCAGGAAGACGCCCAGCGGGTCGCCGCGAAAACGGCGGAGCCAGGTAAAGACTACCGCGAGCCAGGCGAAAAGCCCCATGATTCCAAAGTCGAGCAACACCTGCAGGTAGTAATTATGCACGTTGTCCTCGGGGCGCAAAGAAAACGCGTACGCATTGGCGGCGTGAATCGCGTTCCCCGCCCCAAAGCCCAAGGGCCAGTCGAGGAAGGCCCGCAAGGCCCCGCCCCAAAGGGCGAGGCGCCCGAGGGAACCGGGGTCCTCCCCGATCTGGGCAAAGCGGGCGAGCAGGTAGGGGTTGAGGGAAAGCACCAGCACGAGGCCCGCAGCCCCCAAAGCCCCGAGGGCAAAGAACGCTAGCACCCGGTAGCGGGAGGTCCAAAAAGCCCAAAGCGCAAGCAGAAAGGCGAGCACGAAGGCGGCGCGGCTGGCGTAAAGGGCGGCGATCCCCAGGGCCAAGAGCCAGTAGGGCCAAAAAAGCGGGGTGCCCAGGAAAAGGGCCCCGTGCATCACCAGCCAGCTCGCCTCCAGGTTGGGACCGCCGCCAAAGAGCCAGGGGAGCTCGGGGTGGGCCTCCGGGTTCGCCAGGTAGGCCCGGAGCGCATCGGAGAAAAAGTAGTTCTTGAGGAGCACCAAAGCGAGCACGGCGAGGGCGGCGACGCGGAGGCCGGGAAGTACCCGCCCCCCGGCGAAGAAAAGGCCCAGGAGGAAAAGGTAGAAGGCGAAGGCGTAGTTGAGCAGAAGGGGGTTTAAGCCCGCGGCCTCGGGCAAAAGCCCCAGGCCGCTCGCCAAGCCCACAAGCAGGGAAACCCCAAACGCCCAGAAAAAGAAAAAACCCACGGAGAGGGGGATCCGGGGAAACCATGCACCCGCTTTAAGCAGGAGGGGAAAAAATAAAAGAAGCGCGAGCAGGTGAAAGGGCTTGACCAAACCGGGCCCGAGCGGGAGGCCAAAGGCGGGGCCGGAAAAGTTCAGGGCGAAAAAGAGCAGTCCGGCCACGCCCGTACTCAGGCTCAGGCCTTCCCCGCCGAGCCGAAGAGCTGGATGCGCTCTTTTACCACCTGCTTCATCGCCTCGCGGGCGGGGCCCAGGATCTTGCGGGGGTCGTAGACCTTGGGGTCGGTGTAGAGCACCTCGCGCACCGCGGCGGTGAAGGCGAGGCGGAGGTCGGTGTCGGTGTTGATCTTGCTGATCCCCTCCTGGATCGCGAGCCGGATGTCGTCGGGGTGGATGCCCTGGGCGCCCTCGATCCTCCCCCCGTACTTGTTGATCCTCTCCACCAGCTCCTTCGGCACCCCCGAGGCGCCGTGCAGCACGAGCGGCACACCGGGGAGCAGCTCGGCGATCTTCTTGAGCCGCTCGTGATCGATGAAAGGCCGGCCCTTGCCCTTGTAGGGGCCGTGGGAGGTGCCGATCGCCACCGCCAGGTAGTCCACCCCGGTTTGCTCGACGAAGAGCTGGGCCTCGCGGGGATTGGTGAGGAGCGCGTCCTTCTCGTCCACCGCCACGTGCTCCTCGACGCCGGCGAGCTTGCCGATCTCGGCCTCCACCGGCACCCCCACCGCGTGGGCGGCCTCGACCACGCGGCGGGTCTCCTTCACGTTGGTCTCGAAGTCCTCCCCGGACTTGTCGATCATCACCGAGGTGAAGCCGAGGCGGAGCGCCTTCAAGACCGCTTCATACGAGGAACCGTGGTCGAGGTGGAGCGCCACCGGGATGCGGACGCGCTTGGCCATCTCGAGGGCCATACTGACCAGGTACTCGCCGCCATACTTGAGCGCCCCCTCGGAGAAGGCGAGGATGACCGGGCTATGCTCCTCCTCGCTGGCCTCGAGGATGGCCTGGGTGATCTCCATGTTGTTGGTGTTGAAGGCGCCGACGCCGTAGCCCTCTTCCCTCGCCTTTTTCAGAATTTCCAGTCCGGTCACCAGCATGGCGAACCTCCGCCGCCATACTAACCGGCTACTGGACGCTCTCGCCGAGCTCCTTGGTGAGGAGCAGCTTGAACTCGTGGGGGCTGGTGGCGGCGGCGAGGGCGTCCTCGCGGCGGATCAAGCCCTCGTGGTAGAGCCTGACCAGGTGCTGGTCGAAGGTCTGCATCCCCCGGACGTTGTCCTCGGCCAGCGCATCGCGAATGAGCGGGGTCTTCTTCTCGTCTTTGATGTAGTCGCGTATCAGCTCGGTGGCCAGCAGGATCTCCATCGCCAGCACCCGGCCCTGCCCATTGGCCCGGGGCAGCAGGCGCTGGGAGAAGATCGCGAGCAGGCTTTCGGCGAGGAGGATGCGGATCTGCTGGTGCTCGTTCAAGGGAAAGAAATCGATGATCCGGTTGATGGTCCGCACCGCGTCCAGGGTGTGCAGGGTGGAGAAGACCAGGTGGCCGGTCTGGGCCGCCTGGATCGCGGCCTCGACCGTCTCCCGGTCGCGCATCTCGCCGATCAGGATGACGTCGGGGTCCTGCCGCAAAGCCCGCACCAGCCCGGCGTGGAAGGAGTTGGTGTCGATGCCCACCTCGCGCTGGATGACCAGGCTCTTTTTGTTTTGGTGCAGGTACTCGATGGGATCCTCGATGGTGATGATGTTCTTGGCGTAGTTCCGGTTGATGTGATCGATGATCGAGGCCAGGGTGGTGGACTTACCCGAGCCGGTAGGCCCGGTGACCAAAACGAGGCCCCGCTCCTTACCCGCGATCTCCTCCATGATCCGCCGGGGCAGGCCCAGGGCCTCGAAGCCCGGAACCTCCCCTGGCACCACCCGCATGACGATCCCCACCGAGCCCCGCTGGCGCATCAGGTTGCAACGGAAGCGGGCGATCTTGGGGATGGTGTAGGCGAAGTCGAGCTCCTTTTCTTTCAAGAAAAGGTCCCACTGCTCGGGGGTGGTGAGCGCCTTGGCGATTGTCTCGGTGGCCTCGGGGGTGAGCCGTTTTTTCTCAAAGGGCACCAGCTTGCCGTCCACCCGCATCATCGGCGGGGCGCCCGCCTGCAGGTGGACGTCGGAGGCACGACGGCGGACCATCTCGGCGAGCATCTCGTAGACGGTCATGGGTAAACCTCCAGGTTGTCGATCAAGCGCACCTCGGGGAAGCGCCCGGCGACCAGGGCACGCGCGCCCGGGACCCAGTCCTCGAGGGGGGCGAATGTGCCCGGATGCACGATCGCAAAGTAATCGAGAGCGAAGTCCGGAATGGTGTCCAGGATCGCTCTCGCCGCAGCCTCGGCCTCGTCGACCGAATGCCCAGCCCGGGCCGCCTCGCGGGCGGCGAGCAAGGCCTGGTAAAGCTTTGCCGCCTCCTTCCGGTGCTCCGGGGTGAGGTAGACGTTGCGGGAGGAAAGCGCGAGCCCGTCGGGTTCCCGCACCGTGGGGACCCCCACCACGGAGAGGGGGAAGTGGAGGTCTTTGACCATGCGGCGGATGACCACGAGCTGCTGGTAGTCCTTCTCGCCGAAGTAGGCCCGCTCGGGCCGGAGAAGGTGGAAGAGCTTCGCCACCACCGTGGTCACCCCGCGGAAGTGGCCGGGTCGGTGCGCCCCCTCGAAGCGCTCGGTCAGGGGGCCGGTGACCTCGACGTAGGTGGCGTACCCCTCGGGGTAGAAGTCCTTGGGGCTTGGCAAGAAGACGAGGTCCACCCCCTCGGCCTCGAGCATCCCAAGGTCCCTCGCCTCGTCCCGGGGGTAGCGCTCGTAGTCCTCCGAGGGGCCGAACTGTAGGGGGTTTACGAAGATCGAGACGGCGACGAAGGGGTTCTCCTTCCGGGCCCGGCGCACCAGCGCCAGGTGCCCCTCGTGGAGGTAGCCCATGGTGGGCACGAACCCCACCCCCTTTGAGGGGAGCACGCTCGCGAGCTCCTCGGGAAGTCGCAGGACGCGCACAAAGGCCAGTATATTCTGGGCGTGGGCAAGAAGCGGAGGGCGAAGAAACTCGAGAAGAAGCTCGCGGCCGAGGCCCGAAAGCTCACCCTGCCTAAGGTCCTAAAACTCATGGCCAAGACCTTCGTGCTCGTCTTCGGGATCTCGGTCCTGCTCGCCTTTGGGATCGCCGCCGGGCTGGAATGGCTGAGGAGCCTCTGGGCCCAGATCCTGGTCTACGGCGCCGGCTACTTCCTCGCCTACCGCTGGCTGATGTCGGACTTCCTGCCGCCCCCAGTGGAGGCCCTCGAAAAGCGGAAAAAGTAGCCCGTATAATCGGGCGCAATATGCCGAAGATCCTGGGCGAAGCCCTGACCTTCGACGACGTTTTGCTGGTACCGGCCTACTCGGAGGTGCTGCCCCGGGAGGTGGACACCACCACCCGGCTCACCCGGAAACTACGGCTCTCGATCCCCATCCTCTCGGCCGCCATGGACACCGTCACCGAGGCCAAGATGGCGATCGCGATGGCGCGGGAGGGGGGGCTCGGCGTCATCCACAAGAACCTGCCGATCGAGGTCCAGGCCGAGATGGTCGAGCGAGTCAAGCGGAGCGAGGCGGGGATGGTTTCAGACCCCATCACCCTGCCCCCGAACGCGAAGCTCGAGGACGCCGAGCGGCTTTTTGCCGAGTACAAGATCGGCGGGCTCCCGGTGGTGGACTTCCACGGCAAGCTCCTCGGGCTCGTCACCAACCGCGACCTGCGCTTTGAAGAGGACCTCTCGCGGCCGGTTGCCGAGGTGATGACCCCGATCGAGCGGCTGGTCACCGCATCCCCGGGCACCACCTTGGAAGAGGCCGAGCGCATCCTGAAGGCGCACAAGATCGAAAAGCTCCCGCTGGTGGACGAGGAGGGCCGGCTTCGGGGGCTGATCACCCTCAAGGACATCGTCAAGCGCCGCCAGTACCCGAACGCCGCCAAGGACAAAGAGGGCCGCCTGCTCGTGGGGGCGGCGGTGGGGCCGGGGCCCGAGCTCCTCGAGCGGGCCGCCGCCTTGGTGGAGGCCGGGGTGGACGTTTTGGTGGTGGATAGTGCCCACGGCCACTCGAAGGGGGTGCTGGAGGCGGTGCGGACCCTGAAGGAGCGGTTTTCGGTGGAGGTGATCGGCGGGAACGTGGCCACCGCCGAGGGCGCCCGGGCGCTCGCTGAGGCCGGGGCCGACGCGGTGAAGGTGGGGATCGGGCCGGGCTCGATCTGCACCACCCGGGTGGTCACCGGAGTGGGGATGCCCCAGATCACTGCGGTGATGGAGGCGGTGCGGGGGCTAGAGGGCACCGACGTCCCGGTGATCGCCGACGGCGGGGTGAAGTACACCGGCGACGTGGCCAAGGCGATCGCCGCCGGGGCCCACGCGGTGATGCTGGGGAGCATGCTGGCGGGGACCTACGAGGCGCCGGGGGAGGAGATCATCAAGGACGGCCGCCGCTACAAGGTCTACCGGGGCATGGGCTCGCTCGGCGCGATGAAGCGGGGCTCGGCCGGGCGCTATTTCCAGGAGGAGGCAAAAAAGCTCGTCCCCGAGGGGATCGAGGGCATGGTCCCCTACAAGGGGCCGGTGGCCGACGTGCTCTTCCAGATCGTGGGGGGGCTAAGGGCGGCGATGGGCTACACCGGAAGCCCGGACATCGAGACCTTCCGGGAAAAGACCCGGTTCGTGCGGATCACCATGGCCGGGCTGATCGAGAGCCACCCCCACGACGTGACGATCACCAAGGAGGCGCCGAACTATTCGAGGTAGGTAGTACGTAGTACGTAGTGCGTGGTGCGTAGTATGTAGGAAGGGTTCTTACCACGTACCACGTACTACGAACTACGCACCTTTTCTTCAACCGCCCGGACTTTCGCCAGGAGGCGCCCCGGGGGGCCTTTGCGGACGTCGAACTTGGCCACCAGGTAGACCCGGTTGCAGTCGGGCTCGAGCACCCGGTAGGCGGCCTCGAGGAGCCGGGTCGCCTCCTCGAAGCGCTCGGTCTCCACGATCGTTCCCATGGCGGTGAGCTGGTGGGGGTAGCCGCTCTCCTTGACCACCCGGAGCACGCGGGCGACGTAGGGGGAAACGCTCTCCCCCTTGTCGGTGGGGAAGATGGCGAACTCTAGGAGGACCGACATCCTAGGTCTCCTCGTCGATGAAAAGCTCGGCCTTGATCTCGGCCTCCTCCTCGAGGTTGCCGCCCATCGCCGCCGCCACCACCCCGAGGGCGGCGGCGAACCCCGCGAAGGCCAGGGTCGCGTCGCCCCCCGCCCACTGAAGGATGAGCGCGCGGGGCAGGGCGGCCCCCGCCGCCAGGGTGAGGGCGAAGACCAGCGCCCAGAGCGAGAACATCCCAAGACCCAAAGTCAAAAAGAGCACGATCCGGGTGCGGGCGAGCTGCTCGCGCCAGGTGCGCTCGTGCCCAAGCCGCCCCAGGTCCTGCCCGTGGAAGAGGAAGAAGGTAGAGAAGAAAAGGGCCACCAGGGTAAAGCCTAAAATCCCCGCCGGGGGCAGGCTCGCCGCCAGCGCCCAGGCGTCCGAGGTGATCACCAGGTAGACGGTGGAGACCGCGGCGGCGGCGGTGAAGCGGCCGAGGTAGAGGGGCAGCCGCCAGGGGGCGTGCTCGAGCACCTGCCGAAACACGCTCCCCGGGTCCTGGAGCAGGGTCTGGAGGTAGAAGCTCACCGCGTTCCAGCGCTCGGTCTCCTCCTCCAGCCGGGTGACCACCACCCGCTCGAGGTAGGCGCGCACGCGGGCGGCCTCGGTGGGGCGGTAGGGCTCGGGGGCGAGGTCTTTGGGCTCGAGCACCGGCCGCATCGGCCCCACCTCCGCGTGCTCGAGCCCAAAAAGGTGCCCGAGGAAGTGCAGGGCGAGGGCGGCGATCTCCTCCACCAGCCGCTCCCCGGTAGAAAGCCGGGAGGTCGAGAGGACCGCGACCTCGAGCGCCTCGCTCGAAAGCCCTAGGGCGTAGGGCCGGTGGCGGGGAATGAGCTCGTTGGGCACGATCACGATCGCGAAGTCCCAGCGGCGGTGGAGCTTTTCGTCCACCCCCATCTCCAAAAGCCCCACCGGGTCCAGCCCGCCCCGGGGCAGGTGCACCCGGCGCTCAGCGTAGGGGCTCTTCCACTCGAACTCGGGAAGCGCCTCGGAGAGGAGCTCGCGAACCCGCTCGCGGGCGAGCTCGTAGGCGGCGAGGAGCTCGGGATCCCGGAGGTCGGCCCCGAGCAGCCAGCCCACCACCACCTCGGGCCGCGCCATGGTGCCCCCAGGCTATCACCGGCGCCGGGTCCACTCCGGCCCGTAGCGAAAGAGCACCGCCCCCAAAGGCACGCTGACGAGCACGAGAAGCACCGCCACCTGCCCCACCAAAGCCGCCCCGCCGGCGAGGGCGAGCGCCCCCAGCACCAGGTTGAACTCGCCCCGGGGCACCAGGTAGAAGGCGGCGAGGATGCCCCTCCGGTGCGAGAGCCCGGCGACCCGGCCGGCGAGGTAGTCGAGGGGGAGCTTCACCAGCAAGGCAAAGGCGACCAGGGTGAACACCACCCCGGGCTTTCCCCCGAGCATCGAGAGCGCCCCCGCCCCCACCGCGAGAAAGAAAAGCGCCGCCGCCAGGTCCCGCACCGGGGCGAAAAGCCGCTCGATCCGGTCGCGCAGCCCGAGCCCGGCGGCAATCACCCCGGAGAGGAAGGCCCCCACGCCCTCGCTCGAGCCCAGGGCGTGGAAAAGTAGCGCCGTCCCCACGGTGAAGGCGGTGCCAAAGAGCAGGACCGGCTCGTCCCCGGCGGACTCCAAAAGGGCCGCGAGCCTCGGCGCGAGGAGCCGGTCCTGCTCTTTGGCACCGCCTTCACCGTGGGGACGGCGCTACTTTTCCACGCCCTGGGCTCGAGCGAGGGCGTGGGGGCCTTCCTCTCCGGGGTGATTGCCGCCGGGCTCGGG
>WFXV01000172.1 GCA_015490435.1 Thermaceae bacterium | reverse complement strand
GTCCCCGGGCCGGGCCTACAACCCCCTCTTCATCTACGGCGGGGTGGGGCTCGGCAAGACCCACCTGATGCAGGCGGTGGGGCATTACGTGATGCGCACCAACCCCCGGGCCAAGATCGCCTACATCTCCACCGAAACCTTCACCAACGACCTGATCAACGCGATCCGCGAGGACCGGATGAGCGCCTTCCGGGAGCGCTACCGCTCGGTGGACCTCCTCCTGGTGGACGACATCCAGTTCATCGCCGGCAAGGAGCGCACCCAGGAGGAGTTCTTCCATACCTTCAACACCCTCTACGAGAACCACAAGCAGATCATCCTCTCCTCGGACCGCCCGCCCCGGGAGATCAAGACCCTGGAGGAAAGGCTGAAAAGCCGCTTCGAGTGGGGGCTGATCACCGACATCCAGCCCCCCGACCTCGAGACCCGGATCGCGATCCTCAAGATGAACGCCGAGTTCCGGGGGGTGGAGATCCCCGAGGACGTGCTCGAGTTCATCGCCCAGCGGATCACCTCGAACATCCGCGAGCTCGAGGGCGCCCTGGTGCGGCTCATCGCCTACGCCTCGCTGAACGGGGTGCCGATCACCAAGGCGGTGGCGATGCGGGCCCTCTCCCACGTCTTCACCCAGGAGCAGAAGGAGCCCACCATGGACGAGATCCTCACCGCCGTCGCCCGCCGCTTCGGGGTGCGGCCCGAGGAGCTCAAGGCCAAGGGCCGAGCCAAGGAGGTGGTGGTGCCCCGGCAGGTGGCGATGTACCTGATCCGCGAGCGGCTCGGGGCTTCGCTCCCCGAGATCGGGCAGTTCTTCGGCGGCCGCGACCACACCACCGTGCTCTACGCGGTGCAGAAGGTGCAGAAGGCCCTGGAGAAGGACCCCACCCTCAAGGCCGCGGTGGCCGAGCTCCGGGAGGAGCTGGGCTAGCCTGTGGAAAAGCCTGTGGAAACCCCTGGGGAAAGCGCTGTGGAAAGGTTGGGGAAAAGTGCGATGGTTATCGCGAATGTGGAAAACCGGGCGAGAAATCCACAACTTATCCACAAGCGCGGGTGGAGTTTTCCACAGCCCCGTCCCCAGCCCTCCGGTCGAGCCCCATCGGCCTTACGGCGCTTTTCCCCAGAATCCCCAGGTCCTACGGCGGCTACGCCGGTTTTTCTTTTCCCGAGGAAACAGGACCCATCTTTTAGGAGGTAGGTAGCCATGCGTGCAGGAGTTGCCAAGCGAGCTTTGGCCGAGGCCACCGGGGTGCTCGAGCGCATCGCCCCCAGCAAGCCGAGCCAGCCGGTACTGGCCCAGATCTACCTGGAGGCGTTAGAAGCGGGGCTCAGGCTCCGGGCCACGAACGGCGAGGTGGATCTCGAGCTCCTCGTCCCCGCCGAGGTCGAGGGGAGCGGGGCGACGCTGGTGCCGGCGGCGCTCTTTGGCCAGCTGGTGCGGGCGCTCCCCGCCGAGTACGCCGAGCTCCGGCTCACCCCCGAGGGGCTCGAGCTCGAGGGCGGGAGCTTCGCCACCCGCATCGCCGTCGCCGACCCCGAGGCCTTCCCCCCCTTCCCCGAGGTGCCAGGGCCCGAGGGGGAGGTGTCCGCCGAGGCCCTGGCCAAGGCGCTCGCCCGGGTGCGCTACGCCGCCGCCCAGGAGGAGTACCGGGCGATCTTCCGCGGCATCCAGCTCGAGCTCGACGAGACCCGCCTCCGGGCGGTGGCCACCGACGGCTTCCGCCTCGCCCTCTACGACGCCGAGGGGGGCGGGGCCCTCGCGGCCAAGCTGGTCCTCCCGGCCCGCAGCGCCGACGAGTTGGTCCGGCTGATCAAGGACGCCCGGGTTCCCCTGAAGCTCGCGGTGGGCGAGGGACGGCTCCGGGTCGAGGGCGAGCGGTTCCGCACTGCCATTGCCCTGATGGAGGGGAGTTTCCCCGACTACCAGCGGGTGATCCCGGGGCAGTTCGTGCTCGAGGCCACCCTCGACGCCGAGGCCCTACGCCAGGCGATCGAGCGGCTCCGGGTGCTCGCCGACCGCCAGAGCCAGCGGGTGGACCTCGCCTTCTCCGAGGGCACGCTCGAGCTCGCCGCCGAGGGCGAGTACGGGCGCGGACGGGAGGCGCTCGCCGCCGAGGTCCGGGGCGAGGTGCCGCTGGTCGCCGCCTTCAACGCCCACTACCTGGCCGACGCCCTCAAAGGGCTGAAAGGGCCGGTCCGCTTCAAGCTCTCCGGGGCCCAGACCCCGAGCGTGCTCGAGAGCGAGGAGGAGCCCGGCTACCTCGCGGTGGTGGTGCCGCTCAGGGTGTAGACTCCCAGAGGGAGGCAGCGCATGACCACCATCGTCGAAGTGCGGGCCAGGGAGGTGCTCGACTCCCGCGGGAACCCCACCGTGGAAGCCGAGGTGGAACTCGAGTCGGGGGCGGTGGGGCGGGCCATGGTCCCGAGCGGGGCCTCCACCGGCAAGTTCGAGGCCCTCGAGCTCAGGGACGGCGGCCCCCGCTACCTGGGCAAGGGCGTCTTACGCGCGGTTGCCCACGTCAAGGACCGGATCGCCCCCGAGGTGGTGGGGCTCGACGCCCTGGACCAGGCGGCGGTGGATCAGGCCATGCTGGCCTTGGACGGCACCCCGAACAAGGCGTCTTTGGGCGCGAACGCGATCCTCGCGGTCTCGCTGGCCACCGCCCGGGCCGCCGCGGAGGCCCTCGGGATCCCGCTTTGGCGCCACCTCGGCGGGGTCCAGGCGGCGGTGCTCCCGGTGCCGCTCATGAACGTGATCAACGGCGGCGTCCACGCCGACAACGACCTCGACGTCCAAGAGTTCATGCTGGTGCCGCTCGGCTTTCCCCGATTCTCGGAGGCGCTCCGGGCCGGGGTCGAGGTCTTCCACCACCTGAAAAAGGTGCTCAAAGAGAAGGGCCACGCTACCAACGTCGGCGACGAGGGCGGTTTCGCCCCCGCCCTCAAGGGGAACGAGGAAGCGCTCGAACTCTTGCTCGAGGCCATCGAGCGCGCCGGCTACCGCCCCGGCAAGGAGGTGGCGCTGGCCCTGGACACCGCCGCCAGCGAGTTCTACCAGGGCGGCCGCTACCGCTTCGAGGGAAAGGAGCGCTCCGCCGAGGAGCTCGTCGAGATCTACGAACGCTGGGTGGAGCGCTACCCCATCGTCTCCCTGGAGGACGGCCTGGCCGAGGAGGACTGGCAGGGCTGGAAGCTCCTCACCGAGCGGCTCGGGAAGAAGATCCAGCTCGTCGGCGACGACCTCTTCGTCACCAACCCCGCCCGGCTCGAGCGGGGCATCCAGGAAGGAGTGGCGAACGCGATCCTGATCAAGCCCAACCAGATCGGCACCCTGACCGAGACCCTGGAGACGATCCGCCTCGCCCACCACGCCGGCTACCGCACGGTGATCTCCCACCGCTCGGGGGAGACCGAGGACCCCTTCATCGCCGACCTTTCGGTGGCGGTGAACGCAGGGCAGATCAAGACCGGCTCCGCCTCCCGCTCGGAGCGGATCGCCAAATACAACCAGCTCCTTCGCATCGAGGAGGCCCTGGGCGAGGGGGCGGTCTTCCTGGGGCGGAATGCTTTCTAGACGCACCAAGATCGTCGCCACCATCGGGCCGAAAAGCCGCGATCCCGAGGTGCTCCGGGCGCTCCTTTCGGCCGGCGTCAACGTGGTGCGCTTCAACTTCAGCCACGGCAGCCACGAGGACCACGCCCGGGCGTTCGAGCGGGTGCGGGCGCTGGAGGAGGAACTCGGGCGCCCGATCGCCGTGCTCGCCGACCTCCAGGGCCCCAAGATCCGGATCGGCCGCTTCAAGGGGGGCAGGGTCCGCCTCGAGCCGGGGCAGACCTTCGTGCTCACCACCGAGGAGGTCGAGGGGGACGAGACCCGGGTCTCGGTCTCCTACAAGGGCCTTCCCGGCGACCTGGAGGAGGGCCAGCGCCTCCTTCTCGACGACGGCAAGGTGGTGCTCGAGGTGGTCGAGCTCACCCCCACCGAGGTGCGCACCGTCGTCCGGGTGGGGGGCGAGCTCTCCGACCACAAGGGGCTGAACGTCCCCGGCGCCGACCTCTCGATCCCCGCCCTCACCGAGAAGGACATCGAGGACCTCGCCTTCAGCGCCGAGCTCGGGGTCGACTGGGTGGCGATGAGCTTCGTCCGCAGCCGGGACGACCTCCTGCTCGCCCGGCACTACATGAACCGGTTCGGCTCCCGGGCCCGGCTTATCGCCAAGATCGAAAAGCCCCAGGCGGTGGAGCGCTTCGACGAGATCCTCGAGGAGGCCGACGGGATCATGATCGCCCGCGGCGACCTCGGGGTCGAGCTGCCGCTCGAGGAGGTGCCCCTCGTCCAAAAGCGGCTGATCCGCCGGGCGATCCACGCCGGCAAGCCGGTAATCACCGCCACCCAGATGCTGGAGTCGATGATTCAAAACCCCTTCCCCACCCGGGCCGAGGTCTCTGACGTCGCCAACGCGATCTTCGACGGCACCGACGCGGTGATGCTCTCGGCCGAGACCGCGACCGGCGCCTACCCGGTGGAGGCGGTCCGGGTGATGGACCGGGTGGCGAAGAAGGTGGAGGCGAGCCCGGAGTACGCCGAGAAGATGCTCTTTCTGCGCCCCGAGCCGCTCCACACCTCGCCCGACGCGATCGCGCTTGCCGCGGTGGACGTCGCCGAGTCGCTGCCCGCCGAGGCGATCGTGGTGTTTTCCGCGAGCGGCGGCTCCGCCTGGCGGGTGGGGCGATTCCGGCCCCGGGTACCGATCCTCGCCCTCACCCCCAGCGCCGAGGTGATGCGGCAGCTGGTGCTCACCGCCGGCGTCTACCCCCGGCTCGCCCCCGACCCCGAGGACACCGACGACATGGTTCGGATCGCCCTCGCCGAGGTGAAGGCCTCGGGCTTGCTCGAGCCCGGGGCCAAGCTGGTGATCACCGCCGGGGTGCCCTTCGGGGTCTCGGGCACCACCAACATGCTCCGGGTGGAGCGGCTCCGGTAAACTGGGGCGGTGGCGAAAAGGCGCAAGAAGCGCCGGCTCAAACCCTCGCTCAGGCGCCGCTACGAGGCCGAGCTCGTAAGGCTTTTGGGGGAGCTCTCGCTGCCTTTGCTTTTGCTCCACGCCGCCCTCACCGTGGGGACCCTCGGGTACATGGCGCTCGGGGGCGATTTCTTGAATAGCTTCTACATGACCGTGATCACCATCGGGACGATCGGCTTCGGCGAGGTCCTGCCCCAGTTTGCGACGCCCCAGGCACGCGTTTTCACCAGCTTTCTCGCGCTCGCCGGAATCGGCATCTTCACCACCTCGGTTACCATGGTGGTGCGGGTTTTTCTGAAGGAGGATCTGGTCTCGGTCTGGAGGCAGCTCAGGATGTTCGACGCGATCGCGAACCTCGAGGGGCACTACATCGTCGCCGGATACAACCGGACCGCGCTCGAGCTCTACCGCCTCCTAAAACGGCGGGGCATCCCCCTCGTGGTGCTGGACGGGCGCCGGGAGCTCGAGGGCGAGCTCCGCGCCGAGGGCATTCCCTACTATGTGCTCGAAGACCCGATCCAGCGCACCGCCCTCGAGGCCGCCGGGATCAAGCGCGCCCGGGGGCTGATCGCGAACCTGAAGGACGACGCCAAGAACATCTCCCAGGTGGCGGTGGCCCGGCTCTTGCGCCCGGAGGAAAAGTTCGAGGTCTACGCCTTCGCCTCGAATGCCGACGCCGCCGACCGCATGGAGGCGCTCGGCGCCACCCGGGCCTTCCTCCCCAACCGCATGCTCGCCGGCCGCCTCGCCGCCTACATCCTCCACCCCGAGTCGGCCTACGTGGGCCAGCTCCTCGACCGGATCGCCTTCGGCGAGGAGGCCGAGGTGGACCTCTTGGAGTTCGTCCTGGACGAGGGCCACCCCTGGGTGGGCAAGACCATCGAGGAGATCAACCGGAGCTTCCTCGGCAGCGTGATCGCGGTGCGCGCCAAGGACGGCCGGCTCGTCATCGAGCTCGCCTTCGACCGCCGGGTCGAGCCCGGCGAGGCGCTCATCCTCTTCGGCCCCACCCGGAGCCTAAAGAAGCTGAAGGAGGGACGCGGTGTCGGTCAACCTTAAAAAGCTGCTCACCGACTTCTTCATCCTGATGGCGCTCACCACCAACATCAGCTTCATCGTCAGCCCCAACATGGTCGAGCTGGTGATCGTGGTGGCGATGAACCTGGCGGCGACGATCCTAAAGATCGGCGAAAGCCGCATGCTCTCGGCGGAGCAGATGGCGGCGAGCCTGGCCGCCGATCTGCACCTGGTGCCGGCGCTTTTCTTCTACGCGCTCGGGAACACCCCCGAGGGGATCGGGCTCGCCTGGGGGGCGCTCGCGGCCAACGTGGTCTCGGTGGTTTTGGCCATCGTGGACGTGGTCCTCACCACCCAGACCGAGCTCGAGGAGTATTGACAGAAGCCCCCGCCTTTGGTACTTTGAACTTTGCGCCACGGGAGTGGCGGGGGACCTTGAAAAGGCGGTCAAGCAGCCGAGCGTCTTGGAGCTAATGGGAGCTTTGCTCCTGTGTGAGCGGTCAAGGTAGTAAGGGCGCACGGTGGATGCCTCGGCACCCGAGCCGAAGAAGGACGTG
>WFXV01000171.1 GCA_015490435.1 Thermaceae bacterium | reverse complement strand
GACCCGAAGAAGGAAGGAACGACGCCCATGAAACGCATCACGCCCCACCTCCTGATGCGCGGCTACGCCCTGCCCGCGCTGACGGAGGCCCTGGACCCCCACGCCTGGCCGCTCTTTCCCTCGGCGAAGATGATCGTCGCCCGGGACGCGGAGTCCCCGGAGGCCCCGGGGTGGACCGGGCGGCTCCGGGAGGCCTACGCGCCCCACCTCGAGGCCGCCCTCGAGCGGGCCCCCTTCGCCGCCCTGGTGGTCGAACCGCGCCGGGCGCTGATCCTCCCCTTCCATCTGGTCGGCGCCGAGCTTGCGGAGGAGGAGCCCGGTGAAGGCGACGAGGAGGAACCCGCGATCGGGGAGGTCCCGGTGGAGAAGATCCGCCACCTGGTCAAGTAGAGCGCACATTAGCGCACTCCGGCCCTCCACCAGGATGAGGACCTAAGCCAGCCTTCCCCCCCTCCCACGATCCTTGGGTAAGGATGGGCTTGAGGGGGGACAAGTCCCGGGGAACCTCTCGCCCGAGGAGAGGAAGGAAGAGGCCTACCCGCAGGACCCGCCAGGGATTAACGCCAGAGGGGTTCCTTCCGTCGGTTGACCCCTTCTGGCTCCCCGAAGAGCCCTGAAGGCTTGAGAGTAAACGCAAGGCGCCGCTCGCCTTGCGGAGGTCGCGGGAAAGACGTCGCCTCAGGTAGGGGTTCTGCTCCCGCTGCTTCTTTTCTTTGAGGCGCTCAACCCGACCTTCGTAGAAGGTTTTCGTGCGCTCCTGGAAGGCCCGGTCCCCGAGTAGCCGCTTGTAGCCATCGGGAAGCGCCTCCTTGAATCCCAAAGCCCTCCTTCCAATCACGTAGGCAGCCGCCACGTCCTTGGAGAGGGAAAGCTGGGGAGCGTACTTGAGCATCCCGATGGTGGAGGTGTCTTGGGGGTTCACCTGGATGGCCTCCACGCCTTTTTTCTTCGCCAAAGCGTGGATCTTCCGCAGAAGGGAGGCGTACGCGAAGCGGTGCTGCTTACTCCGGAAGGCTCTCCCCGAACCGTCCCCCCGTCGGGACTTGCGGAGGTGCTTGAGCCTCTCCGTGGCGATGGCCACCCCGTGGGCCACGGCGAGGTCTACAACCTCGTGGGCCACCATCCAAAGGAGAATCTCCTTTGCGCCCCGGTTGGGGGCCCGGTCCACTTCTTCCAGGGAAATCGCGAAGTGGTGTTTGAGGCCCCCGTCCGGCCCCACCAAGGCTACGGCCAGGTGGTAGGGGTTCGCGTTCATGTCCAGGGCAAGGACGCCCTTCTCCTTGGTGTGGACCGGGGAAAGAGTCTTTTCCTCCCAGGTGACATGGGTGTGGATGTTTCCGTTCCTCAGGCGGAGCTCCACGTTGTAGGGCTCCGAGGAGTGGATCCGCTGGAGGAGGCTCTTGAGGTTGGGGTGGGAGGTCTTGAGGAGGGCGTAGATGTGATGCCCGTTCCCGAGGTTGATCCGGAGCTGCAAGACCCCGTCTTTGATCTCAAGCCGCAGGTTGAGGTTGCCCCCTTTGGTCTTGTCCCCCCGGGAATAGAGGAGCCCCTGGCGTTTCTCCCGCCACTCGGCCTTGCGCTTTTCCAGGAGCTTGGGGCTGTGCTTGTTTGGGAGAGAGAGAAAAAGCCTCCTTCCGCCGAAGACCACCTTGCGGGGGTTCATCCCGAGCTCCCGGGCGGAGTCTAGGACGCCCTGCGCCTTCAGGATGGCGTCATCGGCGTAGCGGGTGTTAAGCCCAAAGAGGGTACAGAGGGGCCCATCCTGCCGCTTGAGTTCCTTGCGGGGTTTCCCCTCCAAAAGGCGGTTGTAAGCGAAACGCACGGCGGCGGAGAACCTCCGCATGAGGCCCAGAACAGCCCGCTTGTCCCCTTCGTGAGAAAAGACGAGCCTGGCCTGAACCCCCTGGAAACAGCTAGCGCCCTTCCGTCTCGGCATCCTTCCGCCCCCTAGCCCGGGAACGCGAGCCTCGTTTCCCGTAGATTCGCGCGGCGAAGCTGGAGACGATGGCCACCAAGTCCTCTGCAAGTTCCCGGTGAACTTCTTCGCTTTCCTTCCCGTTCAGGACCACCAGTCCACCCCGAAGGCATTGAGGAAGCGGCGGATGTAGCCCAGCCCAAACCGGGCCAGGCGGTCCTCGTACTCCACCACCACCCGCTCCAGCTCCCCGTTCTTGGCCCGGTTCAGGATCTTGATGAGCCCCCGCCGGTTCTCGTTCACCCCGCTCGCGACCTCGGCAACGACCTCGTAGGTCCAGCCTTGCGCCTTCGCGAACGCCTCTAGCCGGGCGATTTGGTTCTTGAGAAACGCTTCCTGCTTCCTCGTGCTTACCCGGGCGTAGAGAACGGTGCGGGGCTTCGGCTTCACCGGGGAAACCTCCAGTCCTAGGGAGAGGAGCCGCTCGATCTCTTCCTTCCGGTACCGCCTGCGCCCTCCCGGGGTGCGGATGGGGTGCAGAAGACCCTGCTTCTCCCACTTGTACAGGGTGTTGCGGTGGAGGCCATAGCGCTCCCTGATCTGGTGTGCCGTAAGGAGAAGCGGGTCCACCTTAGAATTAGTGTAGCGTAGAGTGGGTTATTTTTTAACTGTTTGAACCTCCCCGACGAGGTCGTCTTCCTTCCCCCGGCCACCTTTGATCCCGCCCTGGTGGAGATCGCGCCCACGCTGCATGCCCCGCCCATCGAGACCGCGGCCCGCAGGATCTTCCGGCGGGAGCTGCCGGCCCGGTACGGCGAGGTCCCTTCGGGGGTCGCGTTCATCCCTCACTTCGGGGGGCACGTCGCGGTACCGGCGCTTCCCGACGGGGAGGCCGTCCGGACGCACCTCGAACGCGCCCTCTCCCTGACCGCCGCCGCCGTCCCCTGGAGGCTGGCCTCCTGGGAGGAAGCGCTCGCCTCGCTCCTCGCGGACCCCGGTGCCCTCGCGGGGAAGAGCTGGCTCCTCGCCCTCTACCGCACCGACACCGACGGCGCCTACGAGCTCCTCCGCATCCCGATTCCCGCCGAGGAAATCCACAAGGCCCGCCCCACCGTCTACGCCATCGACGCCCTGTCCCGGGGGCTCGCGGGCCGCTTCGACCACCCCCGCGAGTTCGCGGAGTTCCTGCTGAGCCTGGTTTTCATCGACCTCCCCGTCCGGGCCTGGGTCTACCTGGCCCCGGGCGACGATCCCCACCGGGAGGCCAAGCGCGCCCTCCTCGCCCGGGCGGGGGAGGCCGGGGCCGTCCTGCTCCAGGCCTGGGACCTACTCCCGAACCCGCTCGGCCGGCCCGTCCTGCTAACCCTGTTCGAAGGTGAGGAGGAGCCCCGATACCTGTACGAAAAGACGATCCCCTCCGACGCGGTGCAGCCGGCGGGGGATCCGAAGGAGGAGGTCTTCCTGCGGGACGCCCTGGCCTGAAAATGAAGATCCCCCGGACCGGTGGGCCCGGGGGCAGCAGCGGGGGGTTAGAAGACTTCGTAAACCGGGGCGACGTCGCCCCGGTCCCAGACCAACAGCAAGTCACCCGGAGACAATTCCCCGGGCTCCGCGTCGATGCCCTCCTCCTGAAGGAAGTCAAGGTCCTTGGGATCGGCTACGACCCTTCCTACGTAGGGGGCATCGTAAACCAACAGATCGCCCTGGCGGGCGACTTTGAAAGACTTGCGGACTTCGTCCAAAACCAGCCGGGTAACCCCCGGCTTGATAAAGATCCTGGCCATGCGGCACCTCCATAGAAGGCGCCGCTTCCACCCGTCGGGCCCACCCGGGGGAAGCGGCGCCAGCTCGACTCGCTACCGCTTCCCCGGGGCCCGACGGGGATGACTCGGAAGTTTTCAAAGACCCCTGCCCCCGGTGGGGGGCCGCCTCCCCGGTGGGGGAGGCCCGCTGCTACCTACATCTTATGGGGGACCCCGGGATCCCCGCCGGCGCACTGCTTTAATGAAAGGAGATGAACGTGAAAACCCTCGACGCCAGCGAGCTTCTCAAGGGCTACCTCAAGCCCCTGGTGATGGACCGGCTCGACCCGGAGGACTGGCCGCTCTTCCCGCCGGTCGAGCTCCTCGTAGCCCGGGGCGACGTGGATGGGCATCCGGGCCGGGCCGGTCGAATCCAGGCGAACTACGGAGAGGTGATCGAGAGGGCCCTCGAGCAGGCCCCCTACGCCGTGCTCATCCTCGACCCGAGGCGGCTGATCGTGGCCCCCTTCGAGCTCAGGCACGCGGTCCTCGACCCGGATGGGGGAGAGGAGGCCCCGGAGCCCCCCGACGACCTCCTCACCGCCCTGCCCGAAGAGACCCTGGTCCTTCCACCCCTCGTGGTGGACGCGGAGCTCCTCGAGCCCGCCCCGGCGTCGGTCTACTACCCGCCCCTCGAGGAGGCCGCCCGCCGGATCGGGCGGTCCCCGATCGACCGCCGCTACCCGGACGCCCCCGACGGCGTCGCGTTCGTCCGCCAGTTCGGCGGGCACCTGGTGCTCCCGGCCTACACCACCGGGGAGGAGGTCGCGGGCCACCTCGAGCGGGCGCTCACGCTCCTGGCTTTCGAGGCCCCCCACCGCGCGAGGGCGTGGCGGGAAGCCTTCGCGCCACTGCTCGCCGACCCCCGCCCGCTGGTCGGGCGCCCCTGGCTCTTCCTCCTCTACCGCCCGAGGCTCGAGGCCCCCTACGAACTCATCCGCGAAC
>WFXV01000170.1 GCA_015490435.1 Thermaceae bacterium | reverse complement strand
GGGTAGCGCGCGGGGTCGTGCCGGCCCTGGCAGCCGGTGCGGAGGGGACAGGCGGCGCAATCCGGGTTTCGGGGGCGGCAAAGGGTGGCGCCGAGCTCGATGAGCGCCTGGTTCCAACCGCCCGGGTCTTCGCGGTCGAGGATCGCCGCCGCCCGGGCCTCGAGCTCAGTGGGGCTCGGCTCCTCCAGGCCGTAGTAGCGGGCGAGCACCCGGCGGGCGTTCCCGTCCACCGCCGGCACCGGCTCGCCGAAGGCGATCGAGGCCACCGCCCCGGCCGTGTAGCGCCCCACTCCGGGAAGGGCAAGGAGCTCCTCGAAGCTTTTGGGAAAGTCCCTCTCGGCAATCTCCCGCGCCGCCCGGTGCAGGTATTCGGCCCGGCGGTAGTACCCCGCCCCCTGCCAGAGGGCGAGGAGCTCGGAGAGCTCGGCCCTTGCCAGGTCCTCGGGGCGGGGAAAGCGGGCGAGGATCCGCCGGTAGTAGGGCTCGGCCTGGGCCACCCGGGTCTGCTGCAAAAGGAGCTCCGAGACCAGGATCGCCCAGGGATCCCGGGTCCGCCGCCAGGGCAGGTCCCGGGCCTGGGCCCGGTACCAGGCGAGGAGGGCCCTACGCTCGGCCTCGGTCACCGAGGAGCCTCCGGTGCTCGACCATCAGGCAGCGCCCGGCCACCACCGGGATCCCCGCCTCCTTGAGCGCGCGCTCGAGCTCGGGGTGCTCCGCCCCCGGCTGCAGCCAGACGAGGCCGGGGGCGAGGGCGCGGATCTTCTCGAGCTCGGCGAGCACCGCCTCCCCCCGGCGGAAGACGTCGAGGATATCCACCCCCTCCCGCACCTCGCCTAGCTCGGCCCGCACCCGCTCGCCAAAGAGCACCTCCCCGGCAAAGAGCGGGTTCACCGGGAGGATCCGGTAGCCTGCTTCATGGAGGTAGGCGGGGACGTAGTGGGCCGGCCGGGAAGGGTCCCTGTGGGCGCCGAGGACCAGGATCGTCCGCGCCCGGCGGAGGAGGTCGCGCATCGCGGCGTCGTCCACGTCCCCGAGCCTACCCAAAGGCGACCGGCGGAAATGGGAAGGGGTTCGGTATCATCGGGGGCATGAAGCGCGCGCTTTGGCTGCTTTTGCTCCTCGCGGTCGCCCAGGCCGCGCCTCCCCCCTTTCCCGAAAACGCCCTCGGCCTCGGCTACCGCCACCCCGGGGCCGGGGTGGTCTCGGCGGGGGTGGTGCTGCCCTTCGCCCCGCTTGGGCTCGAGAGTGGGGCGAGCCTCTACCTGGTCGCGGACCCCCGCTTCGAAGACCTCCGCGGCTACCTGAACCTCGGGGTGCTGGTCTTCCCCGGTCTAGCGGTGGGACCCGCCTTCGGTGAGGTCGGCGGTTTCGTGCGGCTCGACGGGGTGAAGGACAAGGCCGGGCCGGGCCTCGGCCTCGCCCTCGGGCTCGCCGGCGGGCTCGAGCTCGACGCCCCCCTCCCCTTAGCCCTTTACGCCCAGGCCGGCCCCGGCTACCTCCGGGGCTTCCGGCTCGCCTGGGGGGTGGGCGTGCGCGCCTACCCCGCGGAGGCGCTCGCGCTCGAGCTCGGGGCCGACGACCGCCTCGGGCTCTACGCCACCCTTCTCTACCTGTGGTGAGGGGCACCCGGCTCCGCCGACTCGAGCACGGGCTCTTCGCCCTGCCCGCGCTCGGGTTCTTGGGGGTTTTCTTCTTCTACCCCTTCCTTGAGGTGCTCCGCTTTTCCACCTGGCGCTGGTCGGGGCTGAAGGCGCCGGAGCCGGTGGGGCTTCGAAGCTACGCCGAGCTTTTCGCCGACCCCCTCTTTTGGCAGAGCGTCAAGGCCACCTTCCTCTTCACCCTCTGGGTGCTGCCGAGCTTTCTCTTGCTTTCGATCCTGATCGCGCTCTTGATCGAGGGGCAGCCGTACGAGCGGTTCGTCAAGGGGGCGCTCTTTTTACCGGGGCTCGTCACCGTGGGGGCGGCGAGCACCGCCTGGTACACCCTGCTCGCCCCCGACTATGGGGCGCTGGCGGCGTTCTTGCCCATTCCCGCCTGGGACCAGGAGCCCTTCTGGGCGATGGCGATGGTGGTCGCCTTCACCCTCTGGCGCTACCTCGGCTACGGGGTCTTGGTGGTGAGCGCCCACCTGAAGGCGATTCCCCCTGAACTCGTCGAGGCCGCCCGTGTGGACGGGGCCCGGCCTTTCGAGGTCACCCGCTACGTGGTGCTCCCCCTGCTCCGCCCGGCGGTGCTCTTCCTTTTGGTGGTGGGCTCGGTGCTCGCGCTCCAGTCCTACGTCGCCGTCTTCCTCCTCACCCGGGGCGGGCCCTACGGCGCGACGCGGGTGCTCGGCTACTTCGTCTACGAGCTCGGGTTTGAGAACTTCCGGCTGGGCTACGCCGCCGCCGCCACCGCCGTGCTCCTCGTCCTCACCCTCCTGGTGGCGCTGGCCCAGGGCAAGCTCTTGGAGGAGCGATGAGGCACGCGCTCGTCTTCTTGATCGTCCTCGCCGTGCTCCTGCCCTTCTTCTGGATGGCCTACGCCGCCTTCCTGCCCCCGGAGATCGTCTACTCCGGCGACCTCCGCTCGGGCTTCGGCTTCACCCTGGAAAACCTGAAAAAACTCGCGCCGGAAGGGTTTTGGCCCCGGCTCTTCTTCTCCCTCTGGGTCTCCGGGGCGGTGGCGCTGGCCCAGGTCCTGACCGCGCTCCTCGCCGCCTACGCGCTGTGGAACGGGGTGCGGCTCTGGGCGGTCTTCCTCTTCACCCTGGCGATCCCCGCCGAGCTCTTGCTCGTGCCCCTTTTCGGCGTCTTGCACCAGCTCCGCCTGCTCGACACCCCCTGGGCGCTGCTTTTGCCCTTCTTCGCGAGCCCCTTCACCGTGCTCCTCGTCTACCAGGCGATGCGGTCCCTGCCCTACGCCCTGGTCGAGGCCGCCCGGATCGACGGCGCCGGCGAGGGGCGGATCCTCTTCTCGGTGGTGGCGCCCCTGGTCTTTCCCAACCTGGTGGCCGCCGGGGTGCTGGCGTTCGCCGCCCACTGGAACCTGGTCCTCTTCCCCCGGGTGGCGGTGGGGGAGCGCTATTGGACGCTCCAGGTCTGGATCGCCGACCTCGCCCGCCGCTACCCCGCCGACTGGGGGTTGCTCTCGGCGGCGGCGCTTTTTTCCACCCTGCCCCTTCTCCTCCTCTACCTGCTCTTTGAGCGCAAGATCGTGGAAACCTTCGAGGGAAGCGTGAAAGGATAGGAACCATGCGGAAGCTCTTCTTCCTCGTTTTCCTCTTCGGGTTCGCGAGTGCCCAGGTCGAGGTGCCGTTTTGGCACGCGATGGACGGGCCCGCCGGGCGCCAGATCGAGGCCTTCGCCAAGGCCTTCAACGCCGAACAGAACGAGTTCCAAGTGGTACCCCGCTACGTCGGCGACTACCGCGAGGCCGAGACCCGGCTGATCGCCGCCCTTAGGACCGGCACCCAGCCGGTGCTCTTCCAGGCCGAGATCGCCTTCTTCCCCCGGCTCGTCGCCGAGGGGCGGGCGGTGCCGCTCGACGGGCGGCTCGGCCTCGACGAGAAGACGGTCGCCGACTTCTACCCCGCGGTCTGGGCCTACGGGGTGATGAACGGGCGGCGCTACGGCCTGCCCTTCAATACCTCGACCCCGGTGCTCTTTTACAACGCGAGCGCCTTCCGAGCCCGGGGGGTGGCCGCCCCCAAGAACTGGGCCGAGTTCGAGGCGGCGGCGAAGAGGCTCTCCGATCGGCGGCGAAAAGGGTACATCGCGGTGCTCGAGTCCTGGACCTTCGAGGCCATGGTGACGAGCCGGGGCGGCTCCCTGGTCACCGAGGACGGCCGCCCCAACTTCGACTCCAAGGAGGCGGTCGAGGCGCTCTCGATGCTCCACCGCATGGCCCGGGCCCGCACCCTGATCCCCCGGCGGCTCGCCGAGGCCCAGTTCGCCCTCCTCGACTTCGTGCGCACCAAGGGGATGATGGTCTTCGCTTCCATCGCCAACTGGCCGGCGGCCGAGAACTACTCCTTCGCCTTCGACCTAGGGGTGGCCCCGGTGCCCCGGGAGCCCGGCGGCAAGGTGCCGATGGGCGGGGCCCAGCTGGTGGTCCTGAAGGGCGCGAGCGAGCGGCAGGTGGCGGGGGCGGTCGCGTTCTGGAAGTTCTTGATGCGGCCCGAGAACATCGCCCGCTGGGTGGAGGCGAGCTACTACGTGCCGGTGCGAAGGAGCGCCCTTCCCTACCTCGAGGACTTCTACGCCGAAAACCCCTACCGCAAGGCCGCCTTCGAGCAGCTCGCCTACGCCGTGCCCCGGCCCCGGGTGCCGGAGTTCGTGGTCTGGCGGGTCTACCTCGAGGAGGCCCTGGAGAAGAGCGTGAAGGGCGGGGTAGACCCGAAGGTGGCGCTCGAGGAGGCCCAGCGGAAGGCGTTGGAGGCGCGGTGAGGTTCTTCTTTAGCCCCCTCGACGCCGAGCAGCTCGACATGGAGGCGGCCTTCCGCCTCGCCGCCGAGCTTGGGATGGGGCTCGAGCTCCCCTTCGACCTCTTCGAGGCGGTGCCCGCACTTCCCGGAGCGGAGGAGATCCGGGCGCTCTCCCGCCGCTACGGCGTCCCCCTCACCGTCCACCTGCCGTTCGCCGATTTGAACCTCGCCTCTCTCTTCCCGAAGAGCTTCCGGGCGGCGCTCGAGCGCACCCAAGACGGCCTCGCCTTCGCCGAGGGGGTGGGGGCGGAGGTGGCGGTCTTGCACACCGGGAGCGTTCCGGTGCGCCACCCGCTGGTGGTGGAGGCCGCCTTCGCCCGGATGGAGGAGGCGCTCGCCGCCCTCCGCCCCCTTTCCGTCCCGGTGGCGGTGGAAAACCTCGCCCTCGATGAGCGCGACCTCGTCCAGGGCCCCGAGGAGCTCGCCCGGCTGCTCGCGCGCTTTCCGGAGTACGGCTTTTGCCTCGACTATAGCCACGCCTTCGTCGAGGGCGGCGAGGCGGGGGTCGCCGCCTACCTCGACCGGCTCGGGGACCGGCTCTTCCACCTGCACTTAAACGACACCCCGGGCGACCGGGACCGGCACCTCCCGGTAGGCGAAGGGGGTATCCCCTTCCCCCGCCTAAAGCCCGGCCGCCTGCCCGAGACCGCCACCTTCGAGGTGCGGGGCGGAAAGGATGCGCTCGAGGGAAGCCGGGCCCGTATCCGGGCGGCCTGGGACATTTGACCCAAGAATCCTTCGCTAAGTTTCCCTAAGGTGCGGCCTCCCGCGCCTTTGTTATCTTGGGCAAGGAGCTAGGAGGAGGGTTATGAATCCAAAGGTTGAGCGGATCGAGGTCTACGTTGACGAGGCGAAGGAGCCGATCCAGGTCCTGACCCAGCCGCCCTTCGAGGTGGAGCTGGATACCCGTACGCTTCCCGACGGCGAGCACCGCCTCCGCATCGTCACCGTCTTCAAAGACGGCAGCCGCGAGGAGCGGGAGCTCCCCTTCGAGGTGGACAACCTCCCCGACGCCTTCGTGGACGGGATCGACGAGGGGCAGCGGGTGCGGGGCCAGGTCCGGTTCAACGTGCTCGTGGGCGACTACGACAAGCCCAAGGGCCCGGCGGGGGCCTCCGCCTGGCTTTACATCCTCTCCACCGTGCTGGTCCTGACCCTGGTCTGGGTCTTCTTCGCGGTGAGCCCCACCGCCGAGAAGGCGGCGGCCCAGATGGCCGCGGGCGGCGGGGAGGCCGAGGCGGCGGCCCCGGCCGGCGGCGGCGCCCCGGTGGACGAGGCCCTCTTTGAAAAGGGCAAGGAGATCTACGCCGCCCAGTGCGCCTCCTGCCACCAGGCCGACGGCAAGGGGCTCCCCGGGGTCTTCCCCGGCATCGCCGGCAGCCAGGTGGTGGCCGACGTGAAGGCGGCGCTCGAAAAGATCACCAAGGGCGGCAACGGCATGCCCGCCTTCAACCAGCTCTCGCCCGAGGAGCTCGCCGCCATCCTCACCTACATCCGCAACGACTTCGGCAACAGCTTCGGCGGCGTGAGCGTGGACGAGGTGAAGAAGCTCCTCGGCGGCGGCGGGGAGGCCGCGGCCCCGGCGGTGGACGAGGGGCTCCTCGCCGAAGGCGAGCAGGTCTACATGCAAAACTGTGCCTCCTGCCACCAGCCGGACGGCTCCGGCATGGCCCCGATGTTCCCGGCGCTCAAGGGGAACGCCAATCTCGAGGACGCGAAGCTCGTAATCGATCGCATCCTGAAGGGCAAGGGCGCGATGCCGCCCTTCGCCCAGCTCAGCGACCGGCAGGTGGCGGCGGTCGCCACCTACATCCGGGCCAAGCTCAACGACTTCGGCCCGGTGAGCGAGGACGAGGTCAAGGCGCTTCGCTAGGGGGAGGGTATGTACCGAAACGACACCATCGGCCCCTTCTTCGCGCTCCTCTTCTCGGTGGCGCTCTACCTCGCCACCTACCTGGACGGCAAGCACATCGCCGCCCTCCACGGGGGGAAGCCGCCCCACGAGGCGCTCTCCGAGGGCCAGATCGGTCTGGTCGCCTTCGCGACCCTCTTCCTGATCTACGCGCTCATTGGCTTCTTCTCGGTCTGGCTCGAGGGCGTGGAGCTCCGCCCCGGCCGCCACGTGCCGACCCCCGGCGCGGCGGTGACCCTGGTGGCGGTGCTGCTCGCGGTGATCGAGGCCGCTCTCGGCGGCTTCTTCGTCCGGCTGATGATCCACCACCTCACCGTCGAGCCGGTGAGCGCCGCCGCCCAAGGCGCGGTCTTCGGCGCGATGATGCTGGTGGGGGCGGTGCTGCTCGCGATCTACAAGAAGTACTACCTCGGCGACGAGGTCCTGATTGAGGAAGAACACTCGGAGGTGCCCTGGTAATGGCGGACAAGACGAGCACCACCCGTAGAGCCGTACTGCAGGCCTCCCTGGGCGCGGGGTTGGGCCTCGCTACCCTCTCCACCCTCTTCGTGGCGGGGGGGCTCAAGCCCAAGAAGGAGATCACCCCCGAGTCCGAGCCCCCCAAGGAGGGGGATCGCTTCGTGGTTGCCGAAGGGCCGGACAAGGGCAAGCTGATCACCGTGGACGCGCTGCCCCTGGGCGGCCCCTTCGTGCTCGCCTGGCCCAAAGACCCGAAGACCGGCGTGGTGAAGAACGGCGAGCGCAACAACCTGGCGATGATCATCCGCTTCAACCCCGACGAGTACGACGAGGAGACCCGGAAGAACACCGACCAGGGGGTGGCGGTCTTCTCCGCCATCTGCACCCACCTGGGCTGCACCGTGAGCCAGTGGCTCGCCGACCAGAAGGCCTTCCTCTGCCCCTGCCACAAGGGCATCTACGACCCCCGGCACGGGGCTAAGGTGATCGGCGGCCCCCCGCCGCGGCCGCTCCCCATGCTGCCGGTGAAGGTGGAAAACGGCGAGGTGGTCGCCGCCGGCGGCTTCCTCTCGCCGGTGGGCGTGGTGGCGGGGCGCAGGTCCAGCGCTCCGCGGGTCTAGGAGGGAGAGGATGAGCGTCTACAAGTGGTTGGACGAACGGCTCGACCTGGACCGCCTGAACAAGAAGTTCATGCGTAAGGCGTTCCCGGTGCACCACTCCTTCTTCCTCGGGGAGATCGCCCTCTTCTCCTTCATCGTGCTGGTGCTCACCGGGATCTTCCTCACCCTGAACTTCGAGCCCTCGACCCGGATGGTCAAGTACGAGGGGCAGGAGCTCCCCGCCGCCTACGTCTCGGTGCTCTACATCGACTCCCTGCCCTTCGGCAAGGTGATCCGGAGCGCCCACCACTGGGCCGCCCACATCATGGTGGCCTCGGTGTTTTTGCACCTGCTCCGGATCCTGATCTCGGGGGCGTACAAAAAGCCCCGCGAGCTCAACTGGCTCCTCGGCCTTGCCCTCCTCGGCCTCACCGTGGTCATCGCCTTCATCGGCTACTCGCTGCCCTTTGACGCCTTCTCGGTGACCGCCACCCAGATCGGCTACGGCATCGGCAAGAGCATTCCCTACATCGGCGACTGGATCGCCCAGGTGGTCTTCGGCGGCGAGTACCCCACCCTCAAGTCCATCCCCCGCCTCTACGCCCTGCACGTGCTCTGGCTGCCGCTCCTCCTGATGGCGCTCATTGGGCTGCACATGTTGATCATGATCAAGCAGAAGCACACCCAGCCCAAGTACGCCGAGGAGGTGGCGCCGGGCAAGATTCTCGGCGTGCCCATGATGCCCATGCAGATCAGCGTGATGAGCATCCTCTTCCTGCTCTACCTGGGCGTGCTCTTCATCCTGGCGGGGGCGATCATCGCCCACCCGATCGAGGTCTACGGGCCTCCGGGCACCAGCACCCCGGCGCTCAAGCCCGACTGGTACTTCCTCTGGATCTACGGCATCTTGCAGATCATCCCGAGCACCTGGCAGATCCCGCTTCCGGGCGGGGCCTCGATCACCTCGGAGTTCATCGGCGGGGTGCTGATCCCGGGGATTTTGGGCCTGGTGGCGGTGCTCCTTCCCTTCCTCGATGGCCGCAAGACCAAGATGCGCTACGTCGAGCTCCCCAGCCAGCACCCCATGCGCACCAGCGTGACCGTGGGGCTCCTCTTCTTCTTCTTCGTGGCTACCTTCGCCGGCTGGAAGGAGGAGTTCGGCATGACCAACGCCCAGCTCTGGGCGATGCTGATCTTCATCCCCTTGGGCGCTTGGTTCGTCACCTACGTGCTGATGCGGCAGATCTGGGGCAAGGAAGGCTAACCCCGGTCACAGACCCCCCCAACTGGGGGCCCCCATCGGGGGGCCCCCAGTCGCGTGTGTAGACGGCCGCCCTCCTCCGCCTACCCTGAGGGTGCCTAAGGGGCACTAGGAGGTGACGAAGGATGATGAAGAGCAAGAAGGGTTTCACG
>WFXV01000169.1 GCA_015490435.1 Thermaceae bacterium | reverse complement strand
CGGCTCGGGCGGCGGGCAGGTGTCGGTGGCCGCCACCTCCTTGATCGGGCTCTTTTGGATGCGCTCGAGCGCCGGCCCCACGTAAACGCCGTGGGCGACGGCGGCATAGACCTCGCGGGCGCCGTGATCGAGGAGGGTCTCGGCGGCCTTGACCAAAGAGCCCGCGGTGGAGACCTCGTCGTCCACGATCAGGGCGATCTTGCCCCGGACGTCCCCCACCAGGCTGCGGGCCTCCACCTGGGTGTCGGTGATCCGCTCCTTCTCGATGAAGGCGAGGGGGAGCGAGAGCCTTTTGGCCACCGCGCTCGCCCGCTTGATCCCGCCGGCGTCGGTGGCGACGACGACGGCGTGCTCGAGCTCCTCCAGCCGGGTGGCGAAGTGGTTCGCGATCACCGTCTCGGCCGAGAGGTGGTCGAGGGGGATCTTGAAAAACCCGTGCACCTGCGGCGAGTGCAGGGTCATGGTGAGCACCCGGTCGGCCCCGGCGGTCTCGATCAGGTCGGCGATCAGCCGGGCGGTGATGGAGATCCGGGGCTCGTCCTTCTTGTCGCTCCGGGCGTAGGAGAAGTAGGGGATCACGGCGGTGACCCGGTGGGCGCTCGCCCCCTTGGCGGCATCGATCATCATCAGAAGCTCGAAGAGGTGGTCCTGGACCGGTGGGGTGAGCGACTGCACGATGAAGACGTCGGCTTCGCGGAGCGACTCCTCGAAGCGCACGAAGAGGTTGTCGTTGGCGAACTTTTGGGTGGTGCTCTTTCCTAGGGGCAGGTCCAGGGCTTCGGCGATGGAACGGGCCAGCTTGGGGTTCGAGCGGCCGGAGAAGACCTTGAGGGGACGCTCCATTCCGGCAGGTAGCATAGCACGGGTGGACGCCGTCGCCCGTGCCCACGCCGGCTTCGACCGCTTCCTCACCGACTACCTGAAAGAAAGCGGCCTGGTTCCAAGCTGCCGCGCGGGCTGCTTCTTCTGTTGCTACGGCTGGGTGGAGGCGAGCCTCGGCGAGGCCGAGCGGGCGCTCGCCCACGCCCCCGCCGAGGTGCGGGCGCGGGCCTACGCCGAGGGGCGGCGGCGGGCCCGCCTCCTCGCCCGGGCCAAGGACGACCCCCGGCTCCCCGAGCGCCACTTCCTCTCCCGCACGCCCTGCCCCCTCCTCGAGGGGGGCCGCTGCGCGGTCTACGCGGCGCGGCCGCTCGCCTGCCGGGGGGTGCTCACCGACCTCGACCCCGCCTACTGCGCCCCCGGGGCGGTGCGGAGGATGCCCCCAGGAAAGCGGCGCCGCTACCGCGCCCGGCTCGACCCCCGCCGCCACGGCCCCGAGCACTACCTCCGCCTTCCCAAGGAGGAGGCCAAAAGGCGGTTTTTCCGGCTCCTGGCCGAGGAGGCGCGAATGCGGGGTTTCACCCTTTCCGGGGAGCTTTCGGTGCTCCTTTACCTGCTCCAGCACCCGCCCTTTCAAAAGGCGATGGAGAAGGGGCCCCGCGCAGTCCGGGCCTACCTTGCGCGCCGCCGGCTCCTCGGGGGGGCCTACGGGGTTTGGCTTAGACTGGGGTCCCGGAGGTAAGGGGATGCGTTACATCTTCGTCACCGGCGGCGTGGTGAGCAGCTTGGGCAAGGGTATCGTGACCAGCTCCCTGGGGGCGATCCTTAGGGGGCGGGGGTACCGGGTCACCGCCCTCAAGATCGACCCCTACGTCAACCTGGACGCGGGGACGATGCGGCCCTACGAGCACGGCGAGGTCTTCGTCACCGCCGACGGGGCCGAGACCGACCTCGACATCGGCCACTACGAGCGCTTTTTGGACCGCGACCTCGCCCGGATCAATAACGTCACCACCGGCCAGGTTTACCTCTCGGTGATCCAGAAGGAGCGCCGGGGCGACTACCTCTCCCAGACCGTCCAGGTCATTCCCCACATCACCGACGAGATCAAGGAGCGGATCCGCCTGGTGGCCCGGGAGCAAAACGCCGAGATCGTGATCGTCGAGGTGGGGGGGACGGTGGGCGACATCGAGAGCCTGCCCTTCCTCGAGGCGATCCGGCAGATGCGCTTTGACGAGGGGGCGGAGAATACCCTCTACATCCACCTGACACTGGTCCCCTACCTCCGCACCTCCGAGGAGTTCAAGACCAAGCCCACCCAGCACTCGGTGGCCACGCTCCGTTCGGTGGGGATCCAGCCCGACATCATCGTCTTGCGCTCGGAGAAGGACGTTCCTGAAGAGGTCAAGAAGAAGGTCGCGCTCTATACCAACGTCTCCCAGGACTCGGTCTTCACCAGCTACGACGTGGACTATATCTACGAGGTGCCGCTCGTGCTCGAGGAGCAGGGGCTCGGCAAGCGGGTGGAGGCTGGGCTCGGGCTCGAGCCCGTGATCCCGAACCTCGGGGTCTGGCGGGAGGCGGTGGAGATCCTGAAAAACCCCGAGCACCGGGTGCGGATCGCGGTGGCCGGCAAGTACGTGAAGATGCCAGACGCCTACCTCTCGCTCCTCGAGGCGCTTCGCCACGGCGGGATCAAGAACAAGGCGTCGGTGGAGATCGTCTGGGTGGACGTGGAGAAGCTCGAGAATGAAGAGGATCTCGCCGAGGCCTTCCGCGGGGTGGACGGGATCCTGGTCCCCGGGGGCTTCGGCGTGCGGGGCATCGAGGGCAAGATCAAGGCCGCCCGTTACGCCCGGGAGAAGAAGATCCCCTACCTCGGGATCTGCCTCGGGATGCAGGTGGCGGTGATCGAGTTCGCCCGCCACGTAGCCGGGCTCGAGCGCGCGAACTCCACCGAGTTCGACCCCTACACCCCCCACCCGGTCATCGACCTGATGCCGGAGCAGCTCGAGGTCGAGGGCCTCGGGGGCACGATGCGCCTCGGCGACTGGCCGATGCGGATCAAGCCGAACACCCTGCTCTCCCGGGTCTACGGTGGGAAGGAGCTCGTCTACGAGCGCCACCGCCACCGCTACGAGGTGAACCCGAAGTACGTCGGGACCCTGGAGGAGGCGGGACTCGTGGTCTCAGGGGTGACGCCCGGGCTCGAGGGCCGGGGCGAGGGGCTCGTCGAGGCGATCGAGCTCCCCGATCACCCCTTCTTCCTCGGGGTCCAGTCCCATCCCGAGTTCAAGAGCCGCCCCATGCGCCCGAGCCCGCCCTTTGCCGCCTTCGTCGAGGCGGCGCTCGAGCAGCAGCGGCGCACCAAGCTGCTCGCCGGCTAGCGGTAGAGCTCGGCGAACTGCCGGGCGGTGCGGCCGGAGTAGCCCCGGCCCTCGCCAGCGAAGCGCAGGGCCTCGGCCCGGGTCTTCTCATCGAGCGGCCGCCCCAGGTGGTGGGCGACCGCCTCCAGGTAGCGGGCCTGGTCGAAGGGCGGGAAGGTGATCACCACCCCGAAGCGGTCGGCGAGCGAGCGGAGCTCTTCGGCGGTGTCCCAGGCGGCCGGCCCCTCGCGGTCGGCCCAGGCCTCCCGCACCAGGTTGCGGCGGTTGCTGGTGGCGAGGATCCAGGTGTTCGCGGGTCGGGCAAAGAGCGAGCCCTCGAGCAGGCTCTTGAGCTTGGCCATGCGCTCGTCCTGGGCCTCGAAGGCGAGGTCGTCCAGAAAGAGCACGAAGCGGTAGGGGAGCCCCTCGAGCTCTTCGTAGAGCTCGGGCAGGTGGAAAAGCCCCTCGGGAAAGAGCTCGACAAAGCGAAGCCCCCGCTCGGCGTAGGCGAAGAGCAGGGCCCGGGCGGCGGTGGACTTGCCGCTTCCCCGGGCGCCGTAGAGCAGCGTGGGCGGGACCGGCTTGCCCGAGAGGAAGCGCTCCGCGAGCCGGGTGAGCTTTTTCTTCTGGGCCTCGTAGCCCACCAGGGCCTCGAGCGCGGCCGGCTCCGGCCGCCGCACCACTTCGAGCCGGCGGTTCCAGACGAAGGCCGCGTGGCAGACGAAGGGGGCCCGGCCGTATCGGCGGTAGACCTCGGCGAGCTCGCGGGCGTCCCCCTCCTCCAGGACGCGGAGCGCGGCCCACTCCCCCTCGGTCGCGGGGCGCACGCCGAGGTCGGCGAGGGGGTGGCGCTCGCGAAGCTCCTCGCGGAGCTCCCGGAGCCGCGCGAGCTCCGCCTCCACCAGCGAGAGCAGCCCGGGGGGCTCGCCGGAGACGAGGACCCGGGCAAGCTCGCGGGCCGAGAGCAGGGCCTGGGCCAGGGCCCAGCCCCAGGGTTCGCCGTGGGGGAGGTCGAAGCGAAGCGCGAGCGCGCTTGGGTCGCCTTCCAGGAGGGCGCGGTCGAGCGGCACCAGCACGCGCCCATCCTAAAACGAAAAAAGAAGTGGTGGGCCCTGCAGGACTCGAACCTGCAACCCACCGATTAAGAGTCGGTTGCTCTACCAAATTGAGCTAAGGGCCCACGGCCTATCGGCCAAGCACTACTTTAGCCCTTCCCGTGGGCTTCGTCAAGCGTGTGTAGTCGGTCAACACATTTGAGACTCTTTGGGGACCGACTCCTTTTGCATCATAGCCAGGAACTCGAGGGGCGCGAGACCGTTGAGGGCCCGGTGCGGTCGTTCGCGGTTGTAGTAGTGCAGATAGTCATTGAGCTGCTTCCGAAGCTCAGGGATTTTTGTCGGCAAAGGCCGGGTGTAAAACTCCTCCCGGAAGGTCCGCTGCATCCGCTCCACGTGACCGTTGAGCTTGGGACTCTTGGGGGGAAGAACGAAGAGCGCAATGCCCAGGCGCTCACAAGCCTCTTCAAAGTC
>WFXV01000168.1 GCA_015490435.1 Thermaceae bacterium | reverse complement strand
CGGGGCGAGCCCGTTGAATCCCTCCACGAGGCCACCGCGATCGATCCCTGGTTCTTGGAGCAGCTTGCCGAGATCGTCGCCGCCGAGCAAGCGGCCAAGAAGCTCGGGCCCGTTTCCGGCTGGGACGCCGAGACCGCCTACCGCATCAAGCAGGTGGGCCTCTCCGACCGCGAGCTCGGGGCCCTCACCGGCGAGGACGAGGGCGCGGTCCGCACCGCCCGGAAAGCCAAGGGTGTGGCCCCGGTCTACAAGACCGTGGACACCTGCGCCGCCGAGTTCGAGGCCTACACCCCCTACCACTACTCCACCTACGAGGAGGAGGACGAGGTCAAGCCGGCGAAGAAGGAGAAGGTGGTGATCCTCGGGTCGGGGCCGATCCGGATCGGCCAGGGGGTCGAGTTCGACTACTCAGCGGTGCACGCGGTCTGGGCGCTGAAAGACGCCGGGTTCGAGACGATCATGATGAACTCGAACCCCGAGACCGTCTCCACCGACTACGACACCGCGGACCGCCTCTACTTCGAGCCCCTCACCTTTGAGGACACCCTGAACCTGATCGAGCGGGAAAAGCCCCTCGGCACCATCGTCACCCTGGGCGGCCAGACCCCCTTGAAGCTCGCCCGGCCCCTGAAGCAAGCCGGCGCCCGCCTCCTCGGCACCGACCCGGACGCGATCCACGCCGCGGAGGAGCGCGAGGCCTTCAACCGCCTGGTCCAAGGCCTCGGCATCCCCCAGCCCAAGGGGGCGGTGGCCCAGGATCCCGAGGAGGCGAAAAAACTCGCGCGCGAACTCGGGTATCCCCTGATGGTGCGGCCTTCCTACGTCCTCGGCGGCCGGGCGATGGCGGTGGTAAGGAACGAGGACGAGCTTTCCCGCTACCTCGAGGAGGTCTACGCCGAGCTCAGCGAGACGCCCTCGATCCTCCTCGACCAGTACCTGGAGGGCGCCACCGAGCTCGACGTCGACGCGATCGCGGACGGGAAGCGGGTGGTGGTCGCCGGGATCATGGAACACGTCGAGGAGGCCGGGGTCCACTCCGGCGACTCGGCGGTGATCCTGCCTCCGGTGCACCTGGGGGAGAATGTGCTTGAGCGGGTGAAAGACTACACCCGCAAGCTCGCCCTCGCCATCGGCGTCAAGGGGCTATTGAACGTGCAGTACGCGATCAAGGACGGGGTGGTCTACGTGCTCGAGGCCAACCCCCGCGCCTCGCGCACCGTGCCCTTTGTCTCGAAGGCGATCGGCCACCCGCTCGCGAAGTACGCGGCCCTCATCGCGGTGGGGAAAACGCTCGAGGATCTCGGCTTTACCGAAGACCCCACGCCCCGGTTCTTCGCCGCCAAGGAGGTGGTCATCCCCTGGATCAAGTTCCCGGGGGTGATCCCCTGGCTCGGCCCCGAGATGCGCTCCACCGGCGAGAGCATGGGGATCGACGAGGACCCCTACCTTGCCTACTACAAGGCCGAGCTCGGCGCCGGCCAGAACCTGCCGCTCGATGGCAGGGTGCGCTTTATCGAGGTGGACGAGGAGGTTCAAAGGGCCTACCTCGAAGCGGGGTTTTCAGCCACCGAGGGGGGCGACTACGACCTCCTCCTCGCCTTCGCCCCGGTGCCAGAGCTCCGGCGGGCGGTGGAGACCGGCCGCCCCTTCATCACCACCCGCGCCGCCGCCCTTTGGAGCCTGAAGGCGATCGAGGCGGCGCGAAAGGCGAAGGTCAGGGTCCGAAGCCTCCAGGAGGAACACCCAAGCCGGGTGGCCCGGTAAAAAAGGGGCCGGGCGCGCGCCCGGCCCCATTGGTTCCGGTGGCCTTTACTCCTCTTCCTCCGCCTTCGCCTTCGGCTGCTTTCCGGCGCCCTGGTTCATCCGGCGGAGGTCCGGCTTGATCCGGGCGGCCTTGCCCCGGCGCTCGCGCAGGTAGTAGAGCTTGGCCCGCCGCACCCGGCCGCGGAAGGTGACCTCAACCTTGTCGATGAGGGGTGAGTGCATGGGAAAGATCCGCTCCACCCCCACGCCGTGGGAGATCTTGCGCACGGTGAAGCT
>WFXV01000167.1 GCA_015490435.1 Thermaceae bacterium | reverse complement strand
CCTCGCTGGGGGCTTCGGGGAGGGGGCCTAGGGCCTCGACGTAAGCCCGGCTCCCGGTCGCCCGCACCAGCACGGAGCCGAAGTTCTCCTCGCCGGCGAGAAAGACCTTGAGGGGCATGCCCTCGACCTCGCCGTGGATCACGTCCCCCTCCTGGCCCGAGGCGTGGACCCCGAGCGCCTCCCGCACTGCCGGGGCCTCTCCCACCGCCACCAGGTCCACACCACCCACGGTCTCGAGGCCGCGCCGGAGGCTTCCCGCGAGCGCTGCCGGGATGCCGGCGGCCTCGAGGTCGGCGAGGACGATCCCGGCGACCTCGAGCCCCACCGGAAGGAGCACCCGCCGGGCGCTTTTTAAGGCGAAGCGGGCGGCGGCCACCGCCTTCTCGGCGCTCTTCTTGCCAAAGCCGGGGAGGGCGGCGAGCCGCCCGCTCTCCCCCGCCTCGATCAGCGCCTCGAGGCTGGTGATCCCCTCCTCGAGGAGGCGCCGGATCTTCTTGGGGCCTAGGCCCTGGACGGAAAAGAGCTCGAGCGCCCCCGGGGGAAGCCGCCCCTCGAGCTCCTCGAGGTAGGGAAACTCTCCGGTCTCGTAGATCTCGGCGAGCAGCCCGGCGAGCGAGGGGCCGATGCCGCGAACGCCGGAAAACCCCCGCTCGGCGAGGAGCTCGAGGGGCTCGGAGCTGGCCTCGAGCGCCCGGGCCGCCCGGCGGTAGGCGAGGACGCGGAACTCCCCCTCCCCGAGCACCTCCATCAGGTCGGCGGCCCGCTTCAAGAGGGCGGCGAGGTCCTTTTTGTTCATAGCGGATAGGGCTCGGGCTTGCCCGCCTTGAAGACCACCGCCTCGGTGTACCCGGCCTCCTTGAGCGCGATCCGGGCCTCGGCGAAGCGGTGCCCCACCTCGTCGGGGGCGTGGGCGTCGGAGCCGAGCACCACCGGGATCCCGAGCTCCCGGGCCCGGACCAAAAGCGCCGGGCTCGGGTAGAGCTCGCCCACCGGCTTGCGCCAGCCGGCGGTGTTGACGTCGAGCGCGAGCCCGGCGGCGGCGATCGCCTTCAAGGCCTCCTCGGCCAGGTCGAGGTAGCCCTCGGCGGGGACGTGGCCGAACTTCTTGGGCAGGTCGAGGTGACCGATCGCGTGGAAGAGGCCGGTCTCGGCGGCCTCGGCCACCAGCTTGAAGTAGTCGCGGTAGATCTCGCGGAGCTCCCGCCAGGCGAACTCCTCGACGTAGTCGGGATGATCGAACCCCCAGGCGCCGATATAGTGCACCGAGCCGATCACGTAGTCGAAGGGGTAGGAGGCGAGCACCCGCTTCACGTACCGCTCGGTGCCCGGGTGGTAGTCGGCCTCGATTCCGATCCCGACGTAAAAATCCGGGTTTTGCTCCCGCAGGCGCTCGAGCGTCGCGAAATAAAAGGGGAGCACCCCCGCCTCCATCCGGGAGTCGGGGTCGTACCAACGCGGCATCGGCCCGTGGTCGGTGAAGACGATCCCGGCTAGCCCCCGGGCCCGCGCCGCCTCCAGGTACTCCTCCGGCGCTCCCACCGCGTGCTTACAAAGCGGGGTGTGAACGTGGGAATCGTACACGGGACCAGCATACCCAAAGCCGGAATCTGAGCCCGCATCGGTCAAGGGTATAATCTCCCCAATGGAGATCGAAATAGTCGGCTACCTGGACCGCGGGGAGCTCCCCCTCCCCCGCGAAACGGCCCAGGCCCTCTACCGGGCGGTGGTCCGGGCGCGGTTTTTTGACGAGAAGGCGGTGATCCTGCAACGCCAGGGCCGGCTCGGGGTCTACCCGCCCCACCTCGGCCAGGAAGCCGCCCAGGTGGGTCTCGGCCTGGCCCTCGGTCCCGAAGACTGGGTGGTCCCGAGCTACCGCGAGAACGCGCTTTTGCTCGCGGTGGGCGTGCCGATGAAGCAGCTCATCCTGCTCTGGCGCACCCACCCGGAGGGCTGGCGCTTTCCCCCCGAGCTCCGGGTGCTGAACCCCTACATCCCCATCGCCACCCAGATCCCCCAGGCCGCCGGGCTCGCCCTCGCCGCCCGCTATCAGGAAACCCCCTGGGTGGTGGCCACTGCCATCGGGGACGGGGGGACGAGCGAGGGCGACTTCGCCGAGGGCCTCAACTTCGCCGCCGTCTTCGACGCGCCGCTGGTCGTCCTGGTGCAGAACAACGGCTACGCGATCAGCGTCCCCCGGGAGCGCCAGATGAAGAACCGCTACCTCGCCGAGCGGGCGGCGGGCTTCGGGGTGGCTGCGGTGGTGGTGGACGGCAACGACACGGTGGCGGTCTACCTCGAGGCCCGGCGGGCGGTGGAGCGGGCCCGCGCCGGCGAGGGACCCACGCTGATCGAGGCCCTCACCTACCGGCTGGCCCCCCACACCACCTCCGACGACCCCCGCCGCTACCGCGACCCCGAGGAGGAGGCCCGGGCCCGCGAGCGCGACCCGGTGCCCCGGCTGCGGCGGGCGCTCGAGGAACGGGGCTGGTGGGACGAGGCGGCCGAGGCGGCCCTGCAGGACGCCCTCGAGGCCGAGTTCGCGAAGGCGCTCGAGGAGGCCGACGCCGCCCCGCCGCTCCGCCCGGAGGAGGTGGTGGAGCACGTCTATGCCGAGCTGGGCCCGGACCAGCGAAGGGTCTGGGAGGCCCTGCGCCAGGGCAAGGCGCCGGAGGAGCTATGGCTCGGGTCATGAACATGGTCGAGGCGATCCGCGAGGCCCTGGACCAGGCCCTCGCCGGCGATTCCCGGGTCCTCGTCTTCGGGGAGGACGTGGGGCGCATGGGCGGGGTCTTCCGGGCCACCGAGGGGCTCCAGGCCAAGTACGGCGAGGATCGGGTCTTCGACACCCCGCTCGCGGAAAGCGCCATCGTGGGTGCCGCCATCGGGCTCGCCATCGGCGGGATGCGGCCGGTGGCCGAGATCCAGTTCGCCGGCTTCCTCTACCCCGCGCTCGACCAGATCCTCTCCCACCTCGGCCGCTGGCGCCATCGCTCGCGGGGCCGGTTCGGCCTGCCGGTGGTGATCCGGGCCCCCTACGGCGGGGGCGTGAAGAGCCCCGAGCAGCACTCGGACAGCCCCGAAGCCCTGCTCGCCCACACCCCCGGGGTCAAGGTGGTAATCCCCTCCGCTCCCGACCGGGCCAAGGGGCTCTTGCTCGCGGCCATCGCCGACCCCGACCCGGTCTTCTTCCTGGAGCCGATCAAGCGCTACCGCGCGGAGCGGGTGCCGGTGCCCGAGGAACCCTACACCCTACCCCTGGGGCGGGCGCGGGTGGTGCGTTCCGGGACCGACGCCACCGTGGTGGCCTACGGCGGGATGGTCGAGGTGGCGGAGAAGGCCGCCGGGGAGCTCGAGCAGGAGGGGGCCTCGGTCGAGGTGCTCGACCTCGAGACCCTGGTGCCCCTCGATACCGAGACCCTGCTCGACTCGGTGCAAAAGACCGGGAGGGTGGTGGTCGTTCACGAGGCCATGCGGACGGGAGACTTTGGGGCCGAGATCGCCGCCCGTATCGCCGAGGAGGTGATCGACGCCCTCGAGGCCCCGATCGTCCGGGTGACCGGCCACGACGCCCCCTACCCTCCCTTCACCGCCCTCGAGGACCACTACCGGCCGACCCCCGCGCGGGTCGCCGCCGCGTTGCGCTACGTGCTGGGGTATTAGGGCGGGGCGGCGGGTCGCCCCGCCCGCGCGCTACTCCTGGGGTTTTCGCGCCACCAGGGTGAGGATCGTGTAGCGGGCCACGGGTTTTTCCTCCTGGTTGGTGACCACCACGTCCCAGGCGACGACGCCGCTCTTTTCGTCCCGGGGGGTCTTCTTCCTGACCGTGAGCCGGGCCCTCAGGGTGTCCCCGATCCCCACCGGCTCCAAAAAGCGGAGGTTCTCGAGGCCATAGTTCGCGAGCACCGGCCCCGGCGCCGGGTCGACGAAGAGGCCGGCCGCCGCCGAGAGCACGAAGTAGCCGTGGGCCACCCGCCGACCGAAGAGGCTCTCCTTGGCGGCGAGTTCGTCGGTGTGGGCGTAGAAGTGGTCCCAGGAGAGGTTGGCGAAGGCGGCGATGTCGGCCTCGGTGATGGTGCGGCGGTGGGTGAGGAGGGTCTCCCCGACCTCGAGCTCCTCGAAGTACTTGCGGAAGGGGTGGACCGCCGCCTTGCGCTCTGCCCCCTCGACGTGTTCGTCGAAGAGGGCCTGGAGGGTCTCGGGGTCCCCCTGCACCGCCACCCGGAGGAGGTGATGGCGCACCGCGAGCAACCCCCCGAGCTCCTCGCCGCCGCCGGCCCGGCCCGGCCCCCCGTGCTTCAGGACCGGGAGCGGGGAGCCGTGCCCGGTGGTGCTCTTCGCGTCCCGCCGGTTTAAGAAGTGCACCCGGCCGTGGCGCGGGGCGAGGCCCGCGAAGAATGCCCGGGCCTCCCCGGGGTCGGGGGTGGCCACCGTCGCCACCAGGCTGCCGCCGCCCCGGTTCGCGATCGCCTCCGCCTCGTCCCGGTCGCGGTAGGGGAGGAAGGTGGCCACCGGCCCGAAGGGCTCGACCCGGTGCACCGCCTCGACCTCGGGAC
>WFXV01000166.1 GCA_015490435.1 Thermaceae bacterium | reverse complement strand
TCCCGGAGCTTGATCCGGGCCTCCCGGAGGTTCCGGGCCTCGAGGTAGCCCTGGTAGATCCGCTCGCCGCTTTCGTCGGTGGCCTGGTAGGAAAACCGCACCCTAGTCCTCCAGCGCACCCAGGACCCGCATCAGCTCGCTGACGGTGGTCTCGCCTCGGCGGACGAGCTCGAGCCCGACCTCCTTGAGCCCCCGGTGGCCGCCCGCGCGCACGTGCTCCCGGAGCTTCAGCTCGTCCTCGCCCAGGGCGATCATCTTGAGGGCCTCGCGGTCGGGGGCGAAGACCTCGTAGATCCCCACCCGGCCCTTGTACCCGCTGCCCCGGCAGAAGCTGCACCCTTCCCCTTTGCGCTCTTTGTCGATTCCGGCCCCGCCGAGGAAGGCCTCCTCCTCCGCCGAAAGCGGCTGCCAGCGGCCGCACTGGGGGCAGACCCGGCGCACCAGCCGCTGGGCCACCGCCCCCACCAGCGTCGAGGCCACCAGGTGCCGCTCCGCCCCCATCTCGATCAAGCGGCTCACGGTGGAGAGGGCGTCGTTGGTGTGCAGGGTGGCGAGCACCAGGTGGCCGGTAAGCGCCGCCCGGAGCGCGGTCTCGAGCGTCTCCGCGTCCCGGATCTCCCCCACCAGGATCACGTCGGGGTCGAGCCGGAGCACCGCCCGGAGCACCTTGGCGAAAGAGAGCCCGATCCGCGGCTGCACCGGGATCTGGTTCACCCCCTCCAAGGGGAACTCCACCGGGTCCTCGATGGTGACGAAGTTCTTCTCCGGGGTGTAGATGTGGCGGAGGGCGGCGTACAGGGTGGTGGTCTTCCCCGACCCGGTGGGCCCGGTGACGAAGAGGATCCCGTAGGGGTGCTTGAGCAGCCGCTCGAACTTGGCCCGCTCCTCGGGCAGCATCCCGAGCTGGTCAAGGCCGAGCAGGGTGCCCGAGGGGTAGATCAACCGGAGCACCACCGCCTCACCCCAAAGCGCCCCCACGCTCGCGATCCGGACCTCGACCCGACGGCCCTGATAGACGTAGCTGAAGTGCCCGTCCTGGGGCCGCCGGCGCTCGGCGATGTCGAGTCCGGCGAGGACCTTGTAGCGGGCGGCGAGCGGGCCCTCCATCTCCTTCGGCAGGGTGCGGAGGACCTGCATCACCCCGTCCACCCGCATCCGCACCAGGAGTTTTTTCTCCTCGGGCTCGAGGTGCAGGTCCGAGGCCCGGGCGGCGATGGCCTCGCGCAGGATGGCGTCGGCCAGCTCGACCACCGGGGAGCCGGCGGCGGTCAGGTCGTGCTCCACCACCTCGGCGGGGCCCGCCTCCACCTCCTCGGGGACCTCAGAGTAGGCCTCGCGGATCGCCTCGGCGATCTCGGAGTCGGGGGCGAGCTTGGGCACGATCTCCTTCCCGGTCCGAAAGCGAAGCTCGTCCAAGAGCCTGAGATCCGAGGGCCGGGCCATCGCCACGTAGAGCCGGTTCCCCTCGACCCGGAAGGGGAAGACCCGGTGCTCGGCGGCGAACCGGGGGTCGAGCAGCCGGAGCGCCTCCTCTTCGGGCTCGATCTCCTTGAGGCTCACGAGCTCGGCCCGCTGCTGATCCGCGAGCACCTGGGCCAGGGTCTTCTCGTCGATGAACCCCCGGCGAAGCAGGATCTGGCCGAGGGGCTCCTTGGTCCGAGCCTGCTCGGCCAGGACCGCGTCCAGCTGGTCCTGGGTGATCTTGCCCAGGCGCACCAGCAGTTCACCGAGTTTCGGGGGCAAGGGCACGGCGCACCTCCCAGTCGTAAAGGCCCTCCTCGCTCCGGGCGAGGGCGGCGAGCTCGGCCTCGAGCCGCTCGGCGAGCTCGATCGGCAGGTAGGGGCTCTCCGCCCGGCCGGTCAGGACCACCCCCTCCCGGCTGGCCGAGAGCTCGGTAAGCCAAAGCCCCTTGGGAAGCCCCAAGGCGATCTCCTTGAGCTCCCGGGCCCCGGGTCCGGTGGGGAGGGGGGCGTACGCGGCCTCAATCCCCTCCTCCTCGAGCCGCTGGACCTCGGCGCGCAGTTCCTCCACCTGCTCCGAGAGCCGGGCTCGCTCCGCTCCCAGGTAGCTGCCCACGGCCAGGGCGGCAGCGACCAGTAGGGCCGCTGCCAAAAGGGCCCGCTGCTCCGCGGGGGGCATCCCCTCGCCGAGGTGGGTGCGCCGGGGGCGGAGGTCCAAAAATGGCGGCTCCTTGCTCCAGGCCGCCTGCTTGAGCTCCTCGAGCGGCAGCCCGGTATCCACCGCCCCGGCGGGAAGCCCTTCGAGCTCCGGGCTCTCCGGCAGCCCGAAGACAAGCGCCCGGTCGGTGGGCGGGTGGGCCTCGAAGAGCTGCAGCGAGCGGAGCACCTCTTCGGCAAGGGCCTCCCCGCCCTCGGCCACCGGACGGGTCAGACGGCGAAAGCCGAGCAGCCGCCCGCCCCCAAAGGCAGCCAGGGTGTTGGACACCGATTCCAGGACGAAAAACCGGAGCTCGTTCCCGTACCTCGCCTTCGCCGCTCGCCAGAGCGCGAGCGGCCAGGGCTCGATGCGGCGGGCCCGGAGCCCCCGGGCCATTCGCCGGGCCGCCTCCCGGGGCAGGGCGGCGAAAAGCACCCAGACCCGGGCCGGCCCCTCGGGGCGGAGGAGGTCGTAGTCCACCACCAGATCGGCGTCGCGGAAGAAGGGGTTGCGCTGGGCCTCAGCCAGGATCGCCTCGTCCAGGGGAAAGCCCTCGAACGAGGGGAAAGGGGCCTCGTGCAGGAGCAAAAGTTCGGGCGAGAGCGCAAGGTAGACCGCCCCCCGCACCCGGTGGCGGGCGAGGGCCCGCCGGACCGCGAGGAAGAGCCGGCCATAATCTGGCCGGCCCTCCTCGTCCACCACCCCCTCGCAGGGCTCCGCGTGGAGCATGTGGGTGTAGAGAAAAAGCCGCTCGGGGGTGCAGAGAAGCTCCGGCATGGCGTTTCGGCCGCATTCTAGCAAGAAAAGAAAAGGGGCCGGCTTCCGCCGGCCCGGGAGGAGAGGGGGTGGGAGCTTACCAAGTCTTCTTGAGTGTGCCCTTGGCCTGGTCGTAACAGACCACCCCGTAGACGTCGGGATTGGGGTACTTATTGAGCAGGTACAACGCCGCACCGCTCCTGCACCTGCCGGAGCCGACCCGGGTTACCCCACTCGGTGCACTCCTATTAACCAGATAATTGGAGTATGTTTCATCCGAATAGCGCTCAACGGGACTGCTGAAAAAGGCCTTATTATCACCATCGATTCTGACGTAGCCTCGGTCAAGCTCAGCGGTGGTTGGAAACCTTCCCATACGAGCCTTAACCGCAACAATCGCCGTACGGAGCCCGTCGAAGTTCGCGTCCAGCGCCGCCTTACCGGCAGCCTCCTGCATGGTCAAAAAGCGGGGGATGGCAATCGCCGCCAGGATCCCGATTACCACGATCACGATCGCGAGCTCGACCAACGTGAAACCCTTCTTGCTCTTCATCATCCTTCGTCACCTCCTAGTGCCCCTTAGGCACCCTCAGGGTAGGCGGAGGAGGGCGGCCGTCTACACACGCGACTGGGGGCCCCCCGATGGGGGCCCCCAGTTGGGGGGGTCTGTGACCGGGGTT
>WFXV01000165.1 GCA_015490435.1 Thermaceae bacterium | reverse complement strand
GCTTTTCTCCCGGGAGGGGGCGGCCGACTACCGGGTGCGCTACGCCCGGGGGCAGCTTTGGCTCGAGGGCAAGCCGGTCGGGGACCGGCTCTCCTTCGTCCCCCGGGGCGGCGGCTTCGCCGTCCGGGACCGGCGCTACGCCGGCTTTCTCCGCCTTTTGGTGCGGGAGGGGGAGGTCCTTTGGGTGAACGTGGTGGAGCTCGAGACCTACCTCGAGGGCGTGCTCCCCGGGGAGATGCCGGCCTCGTTCCCCATGGAGGCGCTCAAGGCCCAGGCGGTGATCGCCCGCACCTACGCCCTTTCCCGCCTCGGGAGCCACCCCGACTACGACCTCTGCGCCACCAGCCAATGCCAAGTCTACCTCGGCCAGACCGAGGAAAACCCCCGCTACCGGGCGGCGATCCGGGCCACCGCCGGCCGGCTCTTGGCCTACGCCGGGCGGCCGGTGAAGGCCGTCTACCACGCCGACTCCGGCGGGCGCACCGCCTCGAGCTACGAGGTCTGGGGCAAGACCTACCCCTACCTGAAGACCCAGCCCGACCCCTACACCCGGGCCCGGCTCTGGCGGGTGACCCCGGGGGCGGACGCGGTCCGGGCGGCGCTAAGGCGCTTTGGCCTCGACCTCGGGCAGGTGGCCGCCTTCGAGGTCCTCGGCCGTACCGAGTCTGGGCGGATCGGGGCCCTCGGGGTGAGGGGGAGCAAGGGCGAGGTCGTGCTCCGGGTGCCCCAGGTCACCGCCTTCCTCCGGGCACTCGGCCTGCCCTCGACCCTGGCCCGGGTCGAGGACGGCTGGTCCTTCGCTGGCCAGGGTTCCGGCCACGGCGTCGGCCTCTCCCAGTGGGGGGCGAAGGGCCTCGCCGAGCGGGGCTACTCCTGGCGGGCGATCCTCGGCCACTACTACCCCGGCACCGTGCTCGCCCCCTACGTGGTGGAGGCCCGGCGCTAGCGGGTTTCCCCGGTTTTCCCAGATTTCCCCCTTTTCCCCCGCGACTTGCGAAATCTGAGCCCAAAAGCGTAGGCTAGCCTTGTAGGCCCGGCGGGCGCGTTATGGAAAAGGTCGCAATATTTATCGACGGAAGCAATCTTTACAAAGGCCTCGTGAGCGAGGTGGCCTCGGATTATCGCCTCGATTTCGTGCGTTTTATCGAACTCTTGGTGGCCGGGCGCAAGCTGCTCCGCGCCTACTACTACAACGCCCCCCTTCCCCCCGAGGACCCGGCGGCCAAGGCCCACCAGAGCTTCCTCAACTACCTGAGGCGGGTGCCCTACGTCTCGGTCCGGCTCGGGCGGCTCGAGCGCCGCGCCGAGGGCTTCGTGGAGAAGGGCGTGGACATCCAGCTGGCGGTGGACATGCTGCGCCTCGCCTACGCCCGCGCCTTCGACGTCGCTATCCTGGTCTCCGGCGACGGTGACTTCGCCGAGGTGGTGCGGGTGATCCAGGATATGGGGATGCAGGTGGAGAACACCACCTTCCACGCGCTCTCCTCCTACCGTCTGGCGCAGCAGGCGGACCGCTTTTACCCCTTGGACGACTTCCCCTGGGACAAGCTCAAGGCGCCACCGAGCGAAGGATGAGCCAGGCCCCGGCGAGGGCGAGGAGGAAGTCGGCGGCCCGGCCGAGCGCGGGGAGCCGCCCGGCGAGGAGTGCGAGCGCCGCCTTGCTCCCGACCAGCGTGAGGTAAAACCCGAGCAGGAAAAGCGCGGCCGCGTTTCCGAGCCGGGCGAGGAGGGGCATCCCCACCGAGAACCAGAAGAGGTACATGTGGGGGTTTGAGAGGTTGGCGAGGACCCCGGCCTTGAGGCTCTCGGCGGCGGGGGCCTCGGCCTCCTTGGGCTGGGCGAAGAGGCCGCGGGCGCCGGTGTAAAGGAGCCAGAGCCCGCCCAGGACCCCCACCCCGCGCAGGAACTCCGGCGGCAGCTTCCTCGCGAGCAGCCAGGCGGCGACCACCACCGGGGTGTCGGTGAGGAGGGGGGCGAGGGCGGCGAGGACCCCGGCCCGGGGGCCCTTCCTCGCCGCCTCCCGGAGTACGAGGAATAAAAGCGGGCCCGGGCTGAGGCCCGCGGCGAGCCCGAGCGAGAGCCCGAGCAAAAAGGCTTCCACAAGGGGATGTTAGCGCAGGCGGAGGAGGTGAAAGACCGACTCCTCTCCTTTGGCGCAGGAATAGAGCAGGAAGATCCGCCCCTTTTCGTCCTTGGCGGTGCGGCTAAACCCGGCGCAGCTCCCCTCAAAGCGCAGGAAGTCGTAGCCGCTCGGGGAGGTGGGATCGAGGGGCGGCACGTCGCCGAGCCGGACCACGCTGGCGTAGGAAAAGCCCTCGTCTTCCTCGCGTTTGACGTAGGCGAGCTTGTAGGCACCGCTTTCGGTGAAGAACCAGTAGCGGAAGGGGCCTTGGTAGTGCGTGTCGAGCTCGAGGCCCGGGTCGTAGACGCCGAGCGAGTCCACCCGTACCCAGAGGGTGTCGGTGGTGTAAACGTAGCCCCGGTCGGCGTCGGCGTCGCTCCCGGCGGGGCTGCTTATGAACTTTACGTAAAACCCCTGGTCGTTCGCCGGGCCGAAGTAGAAGAAGGAGCCGGCCAAGGGCTCAAACTCCCCGTTGCCGCGGGCGTAAGGATCTTTGCAGATCTTGTCGGGGGAGTGGAGGTGGCTTGGGTCGTTCAGGTTCTCGGCCGAAAGGCGGAGGTACCCCAGGCAGCCGAGGTGGGTCCTGTCCTCGCGGCGGTACATGGTGCGGTAGGCGAAGGGGACGAGGAGAACGTCGCCCATGGGGTGGATGGCGAGGGCGCTGGAGGTGTTGCCGTGGCAGATGTAGGCGCTCTCGTAAACGTCGCCGGGGCTCGCCTCGAAGCTGAAGAGCTCGTTTCCGTTTAGGTCAAAGCGGGCGACGGCGAGGCGGAAGTGCTCGACGTTCTCGTACTCGGGGTCGCTGCAGTCGTAGCCCTCTTCGGGGTCGGAGGGACTGTTTTCCGGGGCCACGTAGCGGCCTCCGCCGACGTAGAGGCTGTCCCCGCTCGCCGCGAGGGCAGAGCTTGGCCGGAAGTCGAGGGGAGTGCTATTTAGGTGCTGCAGGGAAGCGAGGTCGTAGACCGCGAGCCAGCCGGTGGTGGGCTGGTCGTTGTAGGTGAGGTAGAGCTGGCCGCGGTAGGGCAAGACGCCCTGGATGGAGAGGGTAAGACGGGGGTCGAGGTCGCCGATATCGAGGGTGAAGGCGAGGCCGCCGTCCTCGGCGCGGTGGCAGGCGAGCGTCCCCCCGCCGCCGTAGCAGACGAGGTCCTCCCCGGCGCCGAAGGCGAAGTAGGGCCGCTCGACCTCCTCGACTCGGGCGGTCCATAGCGGCAGTACCCGGCGGAGCCGGACCGGGTCCGAGACCGCGAGCGCGCGGGTGCCGTCGGTGACCCGGAGCCTTGCCTCCTTGCCGAGCTCGTCGAGGCCCAGCGGCCAGGCGGGCTCGAAGGTGGCGCGGGCGTTGTTGCCCTCCCGTTCAAAGGTCGCGACCCGTTGCCAAGCGCCCCAGTCGCCCCCCGGCAGGCGGTAGCTCGCTTCCAGGTAGAGGGGCTCGGAAAAGCCCGCGGGGAGCTCGGCGACCAGTTCCGCCGGGGTTCCGGTGGCGGCGGCCTGCTCGAAGGGCCGGAAGTCTACGTTGACCTGGAGCGATCCTCAGCTCGAGCACGCGGCGAGAACGAGCCCAATCCAACCCGCGAGAGGCAGGCGGCTTCCCTTCATGGGCATCACCTCGCTTTTGGCATAGCGGACCCGGCCTTAACCCGGCCTTAATCGAGCAGACCGGAAAAGCCCACCGGGTCGGGGTCGATCCTGAGGCGCGCGGGGCGGACGGGAGGGAGGTCCTTGAGGAGGGCCTCGAACCTTTCGGGTTCGGGGCTTTTTAAGATCAGGTGCCAGACGTAGCGGCCCTTGACCCGGGGGATGGG
>WFXV01000164.1 GCA_015490435.1 Thermaceae bacterium | reverse complement strand
GGGACGCCGAGGCCGCCCGAAACGCCCCCGGCGTCCCCGGGCGCTTCGAGGCCTTCCACCGCTGGGGCCGGATCGTCTTCATCGACGACTCGATCGCGACCCGGACGCTCGCGGTCGAGGCCGCGCTCAAGCGGGCCCCGGCGCCGATCGCCTGGATCCTCGGCGGGCTCGACAAGGGCGCCGAGCCGGAAAGGCTTCGCCCGCTCGTCGAGGCCAAGGTGGCGGTCATCCTGGCCATCGGCAAGGACGGCGAGAAGCTCGCCCGCCCCTTCGCCGACGCGGTGCCGGTGGTCGTGATCCGGGAAAAGGGCAAGGCGGCGCTGGTACGGGCGGTGAGCGAGGCCCTCGCCTGGATCGAGGAGGGCAGCGTGCTGCTTGCGCCGATGGCGGCCTCCTTCGACATGTTCCCGAACTACCAGGCCCGCTCCCGCGCCTTCCGGGAGGCGGTGGAGGAGGTGCTATGGACCCCCTCCTCCTCCTGAGCCAGGTGCTGCTCTTCGCCCTGGGGGCGAACGCGGTGGCGGTGAGCGCCCCGGAACTCCTCCCCGGCCACCTGTTGAGGCTCGCCCTCGCCTTTTTCGCCACCCTGGTGGCGGCCCGGATCCCGCTTTCGCTCTGGGTGCGGGGCGGGCTCTTGCTCTACCTCGCCACCCTGGTGCTCCTCGTCCTCACCCTCTTCGTGGGCGAGGAGATCAACGGCGCCCGGCGCTGGATCAACCTCGGCGGCTTCAGCCTCCAGCCCTCGGAGTTCGCGAAGCTCTTTTTGATCCTCTACCTCGCCCGCTACCTCGCCCGCCACGGGACCGACCACCCGATCTTCGGACCCGTCACCCTGATCGGGCTGGGGGTGGCGGCGGTGGCCCTCGAGCCCGACTTCGCCGGCGCGCTCTTTCTGCTCCTGATCGCCTTCCTGCTCTTCCTCGCGGTGGGGGTTCCCCTCAGGCGGATCCTGGCGATCGGGGTGGCGACGGGCTTCGTGGCGCTGGCCACCCAGGGGCTCTACCTGAGCCGTTTTCAGCACGTGCTCGAGCGCATCCGCGCGTTCATGCACGAGGGGGGCGCGGCCTACCAGATCGCCCGGGCGAAGGAGGCGATCCTGGCCGGGGGCCTCTTCGGCCAGGGGCCGGGGGCGGCGATGCCCTACGTCCCCTACGCCTACAACGACATGGCCTTCGCCGCCCTCACCTTCGCCCTTGGGGCGGTGGGGGTGCTCCTGCTCTTTGCCGCCTATACCCTGGTCCTCGGGCGCGGCCTCCAGATCGCCGCCCGGACCGAGGGGGCGACCAGCGTGGTGGCGCTCGGGGTCACCACCCTGATCGTGGTGGCCGCCACCCTCCACGTGGCGGTGGTCCTCGGCCTGCTCCCGCCCACCGGCCTCCCGCTCCCGCTCGTGAGCTACGGGGGGAGCGCCGCGCTCGCCTTCGGGCTCGCCTTTGGCCTCTTGCACCGGGCCGCCCGGGAGACGCACCCGGCCCCGGCAAAGGAGGGGGAATGAGGATCGCGGTGACCGGCGGCGGAACCGGGGGGCACGTCTTCCCCGCCCTGGCGGTGGGGGAGCTCCTGGCCTCCCGGGGACACGAGGTCTTCTACGTGGGCTCGGACGGGATCGAGGCCCGGCTGGTACCGGGGCGGCTGCCCTTTTACCGGATCCCCGCCGGCAAGCTCGACCGCACCGCGCTCCGGCCCGGGGAGCTCCTCCGGGCAGCGCGGGGGCTTTTCGCCGCCCTCGCCCTCGCCCGAAGGCTCCAGCCCCAGGCGGTGCTCGCCACCGGAGGCTACGCCGCCTTTCCCTTCGCCCTGGCCGCCCGGATGCTGGGGGCGAAGCTCTTCCTGCACGAGCAAAACGCCCGCTTCGGCCTTACAAACCGCTTGCTCTTGCCGCTCGCCCGGGAGGTATTCCTGAACCTGCCGGTGCCCGGGGCCCGGGGGCAGGTGGTCGGGATGCCGATCGAGGAGCGCCGCTACCCCAAGGAGGAGGCCCGCTCCCGGCTCGGGCTCGACCCCGGCCGCACCACGCTGCTCGTCATGGGCGGGAGCCAGGGGGCGCGGGTCTTCAACGAAAGGCTCCCCGGGCTGCTCGCCCCCTTTCTCCGCGAGGTCCAGGTGATCCACGCCGCCGGGCGCGGTCGCCTCGCCGAAGTGGCGGCGCCCGGCGAGGGCTACCACGTGGTCGAGTTCGTCGAGGGCCCGCTCGCCTGGTCGGCCGCCGACCTCGCGATCACCCGGGCGGGGGCGATGACCCTGGCCGAGGCCGCCTTCCACCGGGTGCCGCTCCTGCTCGTCCCCTACCCCTACGCCGCCGGGGATCACCAGCGGGCGAACGCCCGGCGCTACGCCGAGGCCGGGGCCGCCCGGGTGGTGGAGGAAGCGGCCATCGAAAAGGTCGCCGGGGTGCTCCGGGGGATGCTTGGTGCGGAGGTCCGCGAGCAGATGGCAAGGGCCCTCGCCCCTTTCGACCCCGCGGGAAGCGCCCTGAAGATCGCCCGCGTCCTCGAGGAGGAAGGATGAAGACCCGCATGCACTTCGTCGGTATCGAGGGGGTGGGCATGAACGCCCTCGCCGAGGCGGTACGCGCGCTGGGGGCCGAGGTCTCCGGTTGCGACCTCGCCCCCGGGCCCGCCTCCCACAGGCTCGCCCGGGAGGGGGTCCGGATCTGGCGGGGGCACGACCCCGCCCACCTCGCCGGAGCCGAACGGCTGGTGATCTCGAACGCGGTGCCCGAGGACCACCCCGAGGTTGTCGCCGCCCGCCGGGCGGGAATCCCGGTGGAGCGGCGGATCGAGACCCTGGCGCGGGTGCTCGCGGTGCGGCCGAGCCTCGGGGTGAGCGGCACCCACGGCAAGACCACCACCACCGCGATGCTCGCCCACGTGCTCGAGGCCGCCGGCCAGGACCCCATGGCCCTGGTGGGGGCCCGGGTCCCGGGCTGGCGCGGCGGCTTCCGCCCGGGGAAGGGCCCGATGGTGGCCGAGATCGACGAGTCCGACCGGCGCTTCCCCAAGGCCCGGGTCGAGCTCGCGGTGCTCACCAACCTGGAGGACGACCACGTCGGCGACCCAAACCGCCCCACCTACCACGAGAGCGAGGCCGCGCTCTTTTCCGCCATGGCCTGCTGGCTCGGGGAAGCAAAGGCGGTGGTGCTGCCGGCGGACCCGGGGCTCGCCGATTTGAGGCCGGAGGGCGCCCGGGTGCTCGACTTCGGCCTCGATGCCGGGGCGGTGCGGGCCGAGGAGCTCGTCCTCACCCCTACCGGCGCCCGTTTCACGCTGGTCTTCGAGGGCAGGCCCCTGGGTCCCGTGGCGCTTCGGGTTCCCGGTCTTCACAACGTGAAAAACGCCCTCGCCGCCGCCGCCGCGGGGTTGCTCTTTGGGCTTCCCTTCGAGGCGGTGGCCCGGGGCCTCGGCGCGTTTTCCGGCACCGGCCGGCGGTTCGAGCCGGTGGGGGAATACCGGGGCGCCCTGATCTACGACGACTACGCTCACCACCCCACCGAGCTCGCCGCCACGTTGGAGGCGGCCCGGGGGCTCGGGCGGCGGGTACGGGCGGTCTTCCAGCCCCACCGCTACCTGCGCACCGCCCGCTTCCTCGACCGCTTCGCCGAGGCCCTGAAACTGGCGGACGAGGCGATCGTGCTCGAGGTCTACCCTGCCGGCGAGCCGCCGATTCCGGGGGTGAGCGGCGCCGCCCTCGCCGAGCGGGCGCGCTCGCTGGGGGCCAACGCGCGGTTTTTTGAGCGCGAGGAGGCGTTTCGCTACCTCGCCGAGACCCTGAATGAGGGGGACCTTCTCGTCACCCTGGGCGCCGGCGACGTGGGCAAGCTCGCCCGCCGCCTGGCGGAGGAGGCCCGGGCATGGAGGTAAAGCGGGTTTTGCTCAAGGACTACACCACCCTCGGCGTGGGGGGGCCGGCGGAGCTTTGGATCGTGGAGAACGAGGACGACCTCCTCCGCGCCACCGAGGCCCCCTACCGGGTCCTGGGGAACGGCTCCAACCTGCTCGTCTCCGACCAGGGGGTGCGGGAGCGGGTGATCAAGCTGGGCGGCGTCTTCGCCGAAGGGGAGCTCACCGGCTGGGTGGGGGCGGGCAGCCTGCTCCCGCTCTGGGTGCAGGAGGCGGCGCGGGCAGGGCTTAGCGGGCTCGAGCCCCTGCTCGGAATCCCCGCCAGCGTCGGCGGGGCGGTGCGGATGAACGCGGGCACCCGCTTCGGCGAGATCAAGGACGCCCTCGCCGAGGTCGAGGTCTACCACCGGGGCAAGCTCGAGCGCCTCCCCCCCGAGGCCCTCGGGCTCGGCTATAGAAGGAGCGCCCTGCCCCCGGGCGCGATCGTCACCCGGGTTCGCTTCGACCTCAAGAAAGCCCCCAGGGAGGCGATCGCGGCCCGCATGGCCGAGGTCGACGCCGCGAGGAAGCGCCAGCCCAAGCGTAAGAGCGCCGGCTGCGCCTTCAAAAACCCTCCCGGCGACGCCGCCGGACGGCTCATCGACCAGGCCGGGTTCAAGGGGCTCCAAGTCGGTCGGGCCATGATCAGCCCCGAGCACGCCAACTTCGTCGTAAACTTGGGGGGAGCCACCGCGCGCGAGGTATGGGAACTGGTGAAACGGGTGCAAAACGCGCTCAACTTGGAGCTGGAGTGGGAGATCTGGGGCGAGGTGGAGCCGTGACCCGGGCGCTCCTCGTCCTATTGCTCCTGGGCACGCTCTTCCTTTTGAGCTGGCTCGCCCTCCCCATCCGCCGGGTGGAGGTGGCGGGCGGCCAAAGCCTTCCCCCGGAGGCGATCGCCCGGCTCGCCGGGCTCTACGCCGGGGGCCCCTGGCTCTACGCTCCCCTCGCCGCCGCCAGCCGGGTGGCCGCCCACCCCCGGGTGGCCGAGGTCCGGCTCACCCGGCCGGCGCTGGGGGTGGTCCGGATCGAGGTACGGGAGCGCCGCCCCTTCGCGTTCTGGCGAGGGCCCCTGGGCTTTCCCGGAACCCGCCCCGACGGGGTGGTGATCGACGCCGGGGGGCACCCCCTGCTCCACGCCCGCGCCCCGCGGGTGCTCGAGGGCCCCGACACCGCGCTCAAAAAGGCCCTCGCCCTCGCCCGCCGCTACCCCGACGCCCGGAAAATAACCTTTGGCCCCGCGGGGTATAGCCTAGACTTTGGGAAGCGCCGGGCATGGCTGGCCCGCGCCGACCTCGCGGCGGAAAGCCCGCCACGCGGCCACGTGTATGCTTGGGGGGTGAGCGAAGGCCCATGAGCGAACGACTCCTGGTCGGACTCGACATCGGCACCACCAAGGTCACCGCGGTCATCGGGGAACGCGCCCCCGATGGCGTGCTCGACGTCATCGGCGAGGGCACGGTACCCTCCGAGGGCATCCGCCGGGGCGCGGTGGTCAACCTGGAGAAGGCCGCGGAGGCGATCAAGCGGGCGGTGCACGCCGCCAAGCGGGTAGCCGGGGTCGAGGTCGACCGCGCCTTCGTCGCCGTCGGCGGCCCCCAGCTCCAAAGCCACACCTCCAACGGCCTGGCGGCCATCCGCCGGGGCCAAACGATCCGGCCGGAGGACGTCGAAAGGGCGATCGAGCAGGCCCGGGCCTATCCCCTGGAGGGGGACCGCGAGCTTTTGCACGTCGAGCCGCTTGAGTTCCGCGTGGACGGGCAGGAGGGCATCCACGACCCGGTGGGCATGACCGGGGTCCGCCTGGAGGTGGACGTCCTCCTCGTCTCCACCGCCGCCGGGCCGCTCGCCAACCTGCGGCGGGCGGTGGAGGCCGCCGGGCTCGGCATCGAGGCCCTGGCCGCCGGACCCTACGCCGCCGGGCTCGGGGTCCTGCTCCCCGAGGAGCGGGAGATGAACACCGTGGTCCTCGACCTTGGCGCCGGCACCACCGGGGTCAGCTACTTCAAGGAGGGCCGGCTTGCCTACGCCGGCGTGCTCCCCCTCGGGGGCGAGATGGTGAGCGCCGACATCGCCAAGCTCCTCAAGATTCCCTTCGAGGAGGCCGAGCGCATCAAGAAGAAGTACGGCGCCGCCGTCCCCGAGCTCGCAGACCCCGAGCTGGTCCTCGAGATCAACCAGGCGGGCCACGCCGCCGGCGGCATCCCCGCCCCCGAGCTCGCCCGCATCATCCGTCCCCGGGTGCGGGAGATCTTCATGCTGGCCCGGAAGGCCCTGGAGGACACGGTGGGCCCCATCGAGGTCGCGGCCAGCAAGCTGGTGCTCACCGGCGGGGGCGCGCTCCTGCCCGGAACCGACGACCTCGCCCGCCGCGACTTCGGGCTCCCGGTCCGGCTGGGCCGCCCCGCCGGGGTCGAGGGGCTCGCCGACCTGGTGGCCTCGCCGGCTTACGCGGTGGCGGTAGGCCTGATACACTACGGCGAAGCCGCCGCCCCCAAACCTTCCCGCTTCCCCTTGCGCAAACACGCCCCGAAGGCGGCGCCGGAGGGCAGACCCGGCCACGGGCTTTGGGAACGGATCAAGGCCTTTTTCAAGGACTTTTTCTAAGACGGAGCGTAAAGATGGCAGGAGCGGTTATCAAAGTCGTTGGACTCGGTGGGGCCGGCAACAACGCGGTCAACCGCATGATCGAGGCCGGCCTCTCGGGGGTCGAGTTTATCGCCGCCAACACCGACGCCCAGGTGCTCTCCAAGTCCCTCGCCGACATCCGCATCCAGCTCGGCGACAAGCTCACCCGTGGGCTTGGCGCTGGGGCCGACCCCGAGATCGGCGAGAAGGCGGCGCTCGAGAGTCAGGACCTGATCGCCCAGCACCTGGACGGCGCCGACCTGGTCTTCATCACCGCCGGCATGGGCGGCGGCACCGGCACCGGCGCCGCCCCGGTGGTGGCCGAGATCGCCACCAAGCTGGGGGCGCTGGCCCTCGCGGTGGTGACCCGGCCCTTTTCCTTCGAGGGGCCGAAGCGCCGCCGGGTCGCCGAGGAGGGCATCGAGCGCCTCCGCGAGCGGGTGGATGCGATGGTGGTGGTGAACAACGACCGCCTCCTGCAGGCGGTGGACCGCAAGGTGAGCCTCAAGGAGGCTTTCCTAATCGCCGACCGGGTGCTCTACCACGGAGTGAAGGGCGTCTCCGACGTGATCAACCTCCCGGGGCTGATCAACGTCGACTTCGCCGACCTCAAGAACATGCTCGCCGGGGCCGGCCAGGTGCTGATGGGCATCGGCGCCGGCCGGGGCGAGAACCGGGTGGAGCAGGCGGCGGAGAGCGCCATCACCAGCCCCCTCCTCGACCGCAGCATCGAGGGGGCGCGGCAGCTCCTCATCAACGTGGTGGGGGACGAGGAGATCTCGCTCGCCGAGGCCTCCGAGGTGGTGGAGAAGATCCGCGCCGCCACCGGGGTCGAGGAGCCCGACATCCTCTACGGCATCACCTACGAGCCCCGCGCCGGCGACGAGCTCAGGGTGATCCTGATCGCCTCGGGGTTCAACGAGACCGGGGCCTACCCGAGCGCCCCGAGCCTTTCCCCGGACCACACCATCGACCCCAGCGACTTCGAGATCCCCGCCTTCATCCGCTACGGCGATAGCTAGTCGGCGTAAGGCGGAACCGAGAGGTACTTGGCCCCGCCGTCGGGGGCGATCGTCGCCACCCGGTGGCCGGGGCCGAGCTCCCTCGCGATCCGGATCGCGGCGGCGACGTTGGCCATCGCCGAGGGGCCGAGGAAGAGCCCCTCCTCGCGGGCCAGCCGGAGCCCCAAGGGAAAGGCCTCTTCCTCGCCGACGAGGAGTACGCCATCGAGGAGCGAGGCGTCGAGGTTTTTAGGCAGGAAGCCGGGGCCCATCCCCATGAAGCCGTGGCCGCCGGCGGCTCCCTCCCGCGAGCCCCCGAGGACCGGGAGCCCCTCGGGCTCGACCGCGTAGACCCGGATCCCGGGGTCCTGCTCCTTCAGGTAGCGGCCCACGCCGGTGAGCGTTCCCCCGGTGCCGTAGCCGTAGACGAAGGCGTCGATCCGTCCGGAGAGCGCCGCGTAGAGCTCGGGGCCGGTGGTGCGGTAATGGGCCTCGGGGTTCGCGGGGTTTTCGAACTGGTTGAGGACCACCCCGCCCTCGGCCTCGGCGATCCGCTCTGCCTCGGCGAGCGCCGCCGGCATCCGCCCGGCGGGATCGGTGAGCACCAGCTCGGCGCCGTAGGCCCGGAGGATACGTTTGCGCTCCTCGCTCATCGAGGCCGGCATGGTGAGCACGAGCCGGTAGCCGCGGCTGGCGGCGAGCATGGCCAGGGCGATCCCGGTGTTCCCCGAGGTCGGCTCCACGATCACCTGGCCGCGCCCAGGAAGCAGCCTGCCCTCCTCCTCCGCCCGACGGATCATGAAAAGTGCCGGACGGTCCTTGACCGAGCCGCCGGGGTTTTGGCCCTCGAGCTTGACCCAGACCTCCGCCGCCCCCGGGGGAACCAGCCGGAAGAGCCGTACCACCGGGGTCTTCCCGATTACCTCGTCGATCCTCATCGAACCCTCCCCCTCGGCCCTATACTGAGGGAGCTTCCCGTGGAAGGGAAGGGAGCGATCGCATGAAGGTAGAAAAAGACAAGGTGGTTACGATCCGCTACACCCTCAAGGTGGACGGCGAGGTGGTGGACCAGGGCGAGCTGCCCTACCTCCACGGCCACCACCAGCTGATCCCGGGGCTCGAGGAAGCCCTTGAAGGACACGAAGCCGGCGAGAAGCTCTCGGTGACGGTGCCGCCTGAGAAGGCCTACGGCGAGCCCAACCCCGAGGGGGTGCAGGTGGTGCCGAAGTCGGCCTTCCCGGAGGGCAGCAAGGTCGAGGTGGGCGAGCAGTTTTACGCCCAGGACGCCTCCGGCCAGCCGATGCCCTTCACCATCACCAAGGTCGAGGGGGAGGACGTCACCATCGACTTCAACCACCCGCTGGCGGGCAAGACGCTCGAGTTCGAGGTCGAGATCCTCGAGGTCCGGGACGCGACCCCCGAGGAGCTCGCCCACGGGCACGCCCACGGCCCCGGCGGGCACCACCACCACTAAGGGGTAGGGCCGAGGCGGCTACCGGGGGGCTTCCCCTGGTAGCCTTTTCGTATGCGGATCGCGACCTTCTCCCTGGTAGCCCGGGATCCCGAAAGCGGCGCCCTCGGCGTCGCCGTGGCCAGCAAGTTCCTCGCGGTGGGCGCGGTGGTCCCCTACGCCAAGGCCGGCATGGGCGCGATCGCCACCCAGTCCTACGCCAACCCCCGCTTCGGGCCCCAGGGCCTCGCCCTCCTGGAAGCGGGGGCGAGCCCGGAGGGGGTGCTCGAGGCCTTCCGCCGCACCGACCCCGAACTCCATCTCCGCCAGTTCGGGCTGGTGGCTGCAAGCGGCGAGGCCCTCACCTTCACCGGCGAGGGCTGCCACCCCTGGGCAGGGGGCATCTCCGGCGAGAACTTCGCCGCCCAAGGGAATCTGCTCACCGGACCCGAGGTGGTCGAAGCGCTCGCCGAGACCTGGCGGGAGCGGCAGGACCTCCCCTTCCCCGAGCGGTTGATCGCCGCCCTGCTCGCCGCCGACCGCGCCGGGGGCGACCGGCGGGGGCGGCAGTCGGCGGCGCTCCTCGTGGTCGCCAAGGGCAAGGGGTACGGCGGCCAGAACGACCGCTGGATCGACCTGCGGGTGGACGACCACAAAGACCCCGTTCCTGAGCTCATGCGGCTTTACGAGATCCACCGCCTCTTCTTCGAACCCGCGGGGGAGCCCGAGCCCCTTTCCGAGGCTGACCTCGCCTGGCTCGGGGAGGTCCTGGTGCAGACCGGGGACCTCGAGGCCCCCGAGACCGAGTGGGGCCCCCGCTTCGAGGAGGCGCTAAAAGCCCTGCTCGGCCGGGAGAACCTGGAGATGCGCTACCAAGGGGGACCCCGGCTCGAGCCCGAGGTCCTCGCCTACCTCAAGCGGAGGTTTAAGTGAGCGCGATCCTCGGCGCTGGGGGCGTGGTCTTCGACGCCCTGGGCCGGGTCCTTTTGATCCGGGACCGAAACGGCTTTTGGGTCTTCCCCAAGGGCCACGTCGACCCCGGCGAGGCCCCCGAGGAGGCCGCGGTTCGCGAGGTTCGGGAGGAGACCGGGATCGAGGCCCGAATCCTCGCCCCGCTCGGCACCACCCGCTACCAAAACGACCGGGGCCAGGAGCGGGAGATTCGGTGGTACCTGATGCGGGGCGAGGGCGAGGTACGGCTCGAGGCCGGCCTCACCGGGGGCGGGTTCTTCGAGGCCGAGGAAGCCCTGGAAAAGCTCGACTTTCCCGAGGACAAGCGCCTTTTGGAGGTGGCCCTTGCCCATCCTGCCCTTCGAGGGAAAGACCCCTAGGGTCCACGAGACCGCCTTCGTCGCCGAGAACGCCACCCTGGTGGGGGCGGTGCGGGTCGGACCCCGGGCCTCGATCTGGTTCGCCGCGGTGGTGCGGGCAGACCTCGAGGTGATCGAGATCGGCGAGGGCACCAACGTCCAGGACGGGGCGGTGCTCCACGCCGACCCCGGCGACCCCACCCTCCTCGGCCCCTGGGTGACCGTGGGGCACCGGGCGGTGGTCCACGG
>WFXV01000163.1 GCA_015490435.1 Thermaceae bacterium | reverse complement strand
GTCATGCAGGGCCTCGTCTACCTCGGCACCCTGGTGGTGCTCCTGCCGCTTTTCTTCATCCTTTACTACGTCTTCGTCCAGGGCCCCGATCCCCTGGACGAAGACGTAGTAAAGGATGAAGAAAAGCGGCAGGAGCACCACCAGGGTGCCGAGGTAGACGAGGCCCTGCATGACCCGGTCGCGGAGGTAGCGGCGGCGGAGGTTCACTTCCGACCCTCCCCCAGGCTCATGCGGCGGAGCACCCAGGCCGCCACCAGGTTCGTCGCCAGCGCGATGAGGAGGAGCACGAAGCCCACCGCGATCAAGGCCGAGAGGTGCAGGTCGTCCTCGGCCTCGGTGAACTCGTTGGCGATCAGGCTGGCCATGGTGGCGGCGGGCCCGAAGAGGGTGTAGGGCAGGTTGACCGAGTTGCCGATCAGCATGGTGACCGCCATGGTCTCGCCGAGCGCCCGGGCGAGCGCGAGCACCACCCCGGAGAAGATTCCCGCCCGGGCGTAGGGGATCACCACCCGTCGGATCACCTCCCAGCGGGTGGCCCCGAGGGCGTACATCGCCTCCCGCTGGCTCTGGGGCACGAGGGCGAGGGCGTCCCGCGCCAGGGCGCTGGCGTAGGGAACGATCATCAGCGCGAGGACGAGGATGGCCGAGAGCATGCCGATCCCGGTGGGGGGACCCAGAAAGGGGAGAAGGCCGGGGGCGTGGGCCGCCGCCCAGGTAAAGAGGGGAAGCTCGACGCGCTCCCGCACCAGCGGGACCAGGACGAAGATCCCCCAAAGCCCGTAGACCACGCTGGGGAGCGCCGCCAGCAGGTCAATGAGGTAGGCGACCGCCCCCTTGAGGGCCCGGGGAGCGAACTCGACCACGAAGAGTGCCGCCGAGAGCGCGGGAAAAAAGGCGAGGAAGAGCGCCGCCGCCGAGGTCACCAGGGTGCCGAGCAGCGGGGGCCAGGCCCCGAACTCGCCCCGGACCGCGTCCCAGCGGCTCCCGGTGAGAAAGCCGAGGAAGCCGAAGGTATGAAGCGCCTCGCGCCCGCCCTGGTAGAGCACCCAGACGATCGCGAGCGCGGCCAGGACCACGCCCAGGGCGAGGCCCACGACCAGGGCAGCAAACAGCCGGTCGCCGAGGCGCTGGTAGAGCCAGCCGGGCATCCCGCCGCCCCCGCCCTAGCGAAGGAGGGGCTCGCCCCTGAAGGTGAGGGCGCGGAGGTTTTTCTCGGTCACCCGCACCGCCACCTCGGGGAGCCGGGCGTAGTGCAGGGGCTCGTTGTAGGCCTGGCCGTCGTGGACGATCCACCAAAGCAGCTCGGCGAGGGCCTTTGCCTGGGCCTTGCTCTTGAAGGCGTGGTTTTTCGCCATGTCCTGGTAGACCAAGATCCAGGTGAAGCTCGCGATCGGGTACCCCTCGGGCGCCGGGGTGTCGGTGAGCGAGACCCGGGCGTCCGGGGGAAAGTCCGAAAGGGCCGCCGCCGCCTTGACCGAGGCGAGGCTCGGCAGCACGAACCGGCCGGCCCGGTTCTTGAGCGCGGCGAAGGGGATCTTGTTCTGAAGGGCGTAGACGAGCTCGACGTAACCGATCGCGCCGGGGGTCTGGCGGACCATCCCGGCCACCCCCTCGTTCCCCTTGCCGCCGAGGCCGGTGGGCCAGGAGACGCTCTTGCCAAAGCCCACCCGCTCGCGCCAGGCCGGCGAGACCTTGGCCAGGTACTCGGTGAAGACGAAGGTGGTGCCGGAGCCGTCGGAGCGGTGGACCACGGTGACGGGAAGCGGGGGCAGGCGCACCCCGGGGTTCAGCTCAGCGATTTGGGGGTCGTTCCAGGTGCGGATCTCGCCGAGGAAGAGCTTGGCGAGGAGCTCGCCGCTAAACTTCAAAGGCTCGGTCACCCCGGGGAGGTTGTAGACCACCGCCACCGCCCCGAGCGCGGTGGGGACGTGGACCACCTCGGTCTTGAAGCGCTTTTTGAACTCGGCGACCTTCGCGTCGGAAAGCGGCGCGTCGGAGGCGCCGAAGTGAACGGTCTGGGCGAAGAGCTGGCGGACCCCGCCGCCGGAGCCGATCGACTGGTAGTTGACCCGTACGCCGGTCTGCTTTTGGTAGACGGAGAAGTACTTGGCGTAGAGGGGGTAGGGAAAGGTGGCCCCGGCGCCGGTCAGGGTCGGGGGCGCCGCCAGGGCAAACCCCAGGACCAAGATCCAAAGAAAGAGCGCGGTTCGGTGCAAACCCACCACCTCCGGGGTTAGGGTATCCCGGTTTTGTCAGGAGGATGTCAGAAACCAAAGCCCCTTGGGGATGCGCACCCCGAAGGCGTTCGCCCCTTCGCGCCGGGTCCCGTAGGCCTCGCCGCCGAAACCCCGGGCGATGCGCCGGACGATCGCAAGCCCGAGCCCCGTCCCCCGGGCCTGGGCGGCCGAGGGGCCGCGGGCGCCGGGAGCGAAGAGGCGCTCGTAGTCGGGGATCGGGGGACCGGCGTCCTGGACCTCGAGGAGGAGCGTCTCGCCCTCGGGCCTGGCCACCACCGAGACCGGCGGCCGGCCGTGGATCAAGGCGTTTTCCACCAGGTTCAAGAGGATCTGAAAGAGCGCGTCGGGGTCCACCCGGAGCCGGACCTCCTCCCCCGCCCAGACGACCTCCCGGGCCGCCGGCAGGATCCGCAAAAGCCGTTTCCTGAGCGCCGAAAGGGGGTAGGGCGGGACCTCGGGGGCGTAGCCGCCGGAGGCGACCAGCCGCACGAGCCGCTCGGCCTCGCTCTGGAGGGTGGCGAGGATCTCGGACTGCTCCTCGGGCGAGGCGGTCTCGAAGAGCCGGAGCAGGCTATGGATCGCGGTCACCGGGGTGCGGAGCTCGTGGAGGAGCTGGGCGGCCTCGGCGGGTTCCTGGGGGAGCTCGAGGAGGTAGAGCCAGTCCCCCGCCGCCCGGGCGAGGAGCCGGCGGCCCCGGACCCAGAGCTCGGCCTCGCCCCCGGCCTCGGCCAGGGCGAGCAGCCTGCGGTCGCGGAGGGCGTGGATCAGCGGTGCCCCGAGCACCCGCTCGGCGCGGACCCCAAGGAGCTTCTCGGCGGCGGGGTTCAGGTAGCGGATCCGGCCCTCCGGGAACCAGATCGCCCCCTCGATCGCCCGGTCCCAGCCCTTCACCGCGCCCCCCGGAAGCGGTAGCCCCGGCCCCGGACGGTCTCGATCCAGTCGGGCCCGAGCTTTTCCCGGAGCTGGGCGACGTGCTGGTCCACCGTGCGGGGGGTGCCGAGGTAGCCCGGGCCCCAGACGCGGTCGAGCAGCTCGTCGCGGGTGAAGACCCGGCCGGGGGCGGCGAGGAAGACCGCGAGCAGGTCGAACTCGCGGGGGGTGAGCGGCACCTCGCGGCCCTCGAGGCGCACCCGGCGGGCCTCGGGGTCGAGCTCGAGCCCCCCCACCCGAAGCGCCTTCCCGTAGCCGCTCCGGCGGAGGAGCGCCTCGATCCGGGCGAGGAGCTCGGCCTCGGAGAAGGGCTTCGTCAGGTAGTCGTCGGCCCCACCCAAAAGCCCCGCCACCCGGTCGCCCTCGGCGGCCTTGGCGGTGAGCATGAGGACCGGGAGCCGTTCGCCGGCGGGGTCCTCGCGCAGGCGCTTGAGCCAGCGGAGCCCCGGCTCGTCGGGGAGCATCCAGTCGAGGAGGACGAGCTCGGCCTCCCGCCAGCGCTCCCAGGCCTCCCGGGCGGTCTCGGCCTCGATCACCCGGTGCCCGGCGCGGGCGAGGAGCAGCCGGAGGGCGAGCCGCACCCCGGGCTCGTCCTCGACCAGGAGGATTCGCGCCATCCCACCCCTAGCCTAATCCGGGACTTTGGGCTCGAGGGGGAGCGGGTATAAAGGGGGCGTGCCCCGGGATCCGACCTTCACCCCCTTTGGCGCCGCCCAGACGGTGACCGGAAGCTGCCACCTCATGAGCTACCGGGGCTACCGCCTCCTGCTCGAGTGCGGTGCCTACCAGGGCGAGGCCGAGGCGAAGAACTACACCCCCTTCGGCTTCGACCCCGCGCGGGTCGACGCCGTCGTCGTCACCCACGCCCACCTCGACCACATCGGCCGGCTCCCCCGCCTCGTCCGCGAGGGCTACCGGGGACCGGTCTACGCCACCCCGCCGACCTTAAAGCTCCTGCGGCCGATCCTCGAGGACGCCCTCAAGGTGATGAACGAGGAGGCCGACCGGGCGAGGCGAAAGCGCCTTCCCACCCCGGAGCCGCTTTGGGACGAGGACGACCTCGCCGAGCTCTACCGCCGCCTTTCGCCCCTGCCCTACTACCGGCCGCGGCCCTTCGGCCCCTTTACCGTCGAGCTGCAAAACGCCGGGCACCTGCCGGGATCGGCCTTCGTGGTGGTCGAGGTGGCGGGGCGGCGGCTCGTCTTCTCCGGCGACCTCGGGAACCGGCGCAAGGAGGTGCTCCCCGACCCCGACTACCCGCCCCACGCCAACCTGGTGGTGAGCGAGGGGACCTACGGCGACCGCCCCCACAAGCCGCTCGCCGCCACCCTGGACGAGTTCGCCCTGCTGGTGGCCGAGACCCTCGCCCAGGGGGGCAAGGTGGTGATCCCCTCCTTCGCCCTCGAGCGCACCCAGGAGATCCTCTACTACCTCCGCGAGTTCGAGGAGAAGGGCCGGATCCCGGTGGCTCCGGTCTTCGTGGACAGTCCGCTCGCGAGCCGGGTGAGCGCGGTCTTCGAGGAGGTCCGGGAGGCCTTCTCGCTCAAGGTCCAGACCCTCTTCCGCCAGGGGCGGGACCCCTTCCGCCCCCGCCGGCTGCGCTACACCGTCTCGGTGGAGGAGTCGAAGACCCTGAACGAGCTCGAGGGGCCGGCGACGATCATCGCCGGCAGCGGCATGCTCACCGGCGGGCGCATCCTCCACCACCTCCGCCACCAGCTCCCGAACCCCAAGAACACCCTGCTCTTCGTGGGCTACCAGCCCCGGGGCGGGCTCGGTCGCCGCATCCTCGAGGGCGCCCGGGTGGTCCGGATCCTCGGCCACGAGGTCCCGGTGCGGGCCCGGGTGGCCTCGCTCGGCGGGTTCTCGGGCCACGCCGGCCAGGACGAGCTCCTCGACTGGCTCGCCGGCGAGCCCAGGATCCTCCTCGTCCACGGCGAGCCCGACAAGCTGGCGGCGCTCAAGGCCCGGCTGGATGCGCGGGGCCAGGAGGCCGGGATCGCCGCCCTCGCCCAGCCCTACCCCTTCTAGAGGTCCTCGGGGCGGTTCAGGTTCCAGAGCACCCGGGGCCCGAAGCGCCCGGCCACCTCTTCCCAGCCCAGGTAGCGGGCGCCGGCGAGCTCGAGCACCTCGGCCATCCGCCCCCGCCCAGCAGCGAGCTGGCGCTCCACCAGGGGCAAAAGGCGCCGGGTGTAAAGGGCAGCCAGGGGCTCGGGCCTCCCCAGGGGGTCGCGCACCGCCAGCGCCGGCGCGGAGCCGAGCTCCCGGAGCAAAAAGCGCCAGTAGGCGGGGGTGAGGTTCGGCAGGTCGCAGGCGGCCACCGCCACCACCTCGCTACGGGCGTAGGCGAGGGCGGCATGTAGCCCCGAGAGGGGCCCGAACCCGGGCTTTAGGTCCGGGAGGACGGGCACCCCGGCCTCGGGGTAGGGCCTTGGGGCAAGGACGAAGCGCTCGCCGGCCTCGGCGAGGCTTTCAAGCACCCAAAGAAGCAGCGGCCGGCCCAGCCAGCGGAAGCGGGCCTTGTCCCGGCCGAACCGCCGCGAGTGCCCCCCGGCGAGCACCGCCCCGGAAAACCTCACCCCGGCACCTCGGCCACCACCCGGGTCCCCGCCCCGGGGCGGCTTTCCACGCGGAAACGGCCGCCCCGGGCCTGGACTCGCTCGCGCATCTGGGCGAGGCCGAAGTGCCCCTCCTTGGGAGCGGTGGCGGGGTCGAAGCCGACGCCGTCGTCCTCGACCACGAGCCGGGCCCCTTTGGGGGAGAGCGCCTCGAGCCGCACCCGCACCCGCCGGGCCCGGGCGTGCTTGGCCACGTTGTTGAGGGCCTCCTGCAGCACCCGGAAGAGGGCGAGCTCGGAGGCCTGGGCGAGCTCGGGCTCCCCCACCACCTCGACCTCGGCCCGGAAGCCGGCCTGCTCGGCGAAGGCCTGGGTGTAGCGGCGGATGGACTCGACGAAGCCGTAGCGCTCGAGGTCGATGGGGCGGAGGGCGAAGATCGAGCGGCGCACCTCGCGGATCTGGGCCCTGAGCGTCTCACGCACCACCGCGAGCTCCTCCTTGGCCCGCTTTGGGTCGCGGTCCATAAGCCGCGTGACCAGGTCGAGCTTGAGCGCCATGAAGGCGAGCGACTGGGCCAGGCCGTCGTGAATCTCCCGGGCGATCCGGGTCCGCTCCTCGTGGATCGCGAGCTCCTCGGCCCGGAGGTAGGCCTGGGCGTTCCGCACCGCGAGCGTCACCTGGGAGGCGAGGAGCTTGAGGAAAGCGAGCTCGCTCCGAAGCCGCTCGTGCTCCCCGAGGAGCAAAAGCACCCCCACCGGGCTCTTGTCCCCAAGCGGCACCGCGAGCTGCCCGGGGGCGAGGAAAACAGGCTTTTTGAGAGCGTCGCTCCAGGCCCCCTGGGGCAAGAAGGCCTTCCGCGCCGGGGCCGAGCCCCGGTAGGCCCAGAGCTTCAAGACCCCGCCCTCGTCGAGGAGGTAGACCGCCCCGCCCTCGGCCCCAGCCCAGGCGACGATGCGCTCGAGCAGGCGCTCGAGGAGCTTTTCCAGGTTGGCCTCGGCCCTTAGCGCCTCGTCCACCTCGAAGAGGGTGAGGAGGTCTCGGGTGCGGGCCTCGGCGGCCTCGAGGACCGAGTCCACCTCACCGGCGAGGACCTCGAGGAAGGACCGGTCCACCTCGCCGAAGAAACAAAGCCGCCCCCCGCTCCGGGAGAGCTCCACCGTGACCAGCCCCTCGGCCTGGCAGCCGGCGAAGGGGAAGCCGGCGGTGACGTAGCGGTACTCGCCCAGGGTGATCGCCACCTCGCCCCCGAGCGCCTCGCGGATCGCCTCCGCCACCGCCCGCATCACCTCATCGAGGCTCTCGGCCTCGAGCGCGCGGTGGACCACCTGCCGCACCGCGAGCAGGCGCCGGTTGGCCTCGAGGAGCTCGCGCTCGGCCCGCTCCCGGGCGGTGAGCTCGTCGGCCACCCAGTCGAGGGTGAGGTAGACGACGAAGGGACCGAGGAGGCCGTAGAAGGCGAGCATCAGCCAGAACGCGTGGGGGTCGTCGAGGCTCTTTCGGATGCCGAACTGGAAGAGGACCACGAAGAGGGCGATGATCGGCGGCAGGTAGAGCCGGGCCTTGCGGATCCGGTTGGCCAGCTCGCCGAGGCTCGCCCTGGGGGTCACGACCGCCTCCGTTCCCGCTCGATCGCCCAGCGCCCCTGGCGCAGGAGCCCCCTGAGCATCGCGAGCTCGCCGGGGGTGAGCGCGGCCTTGTGGAAGATCCGGCGGAAGCGCCGCATCGCGTGGGGCAGGCGCCGGGTGTCGGTGAAGCCGATCTCGAGGAGGTAGGTCTCGAGGTCTTTAAATAAGCCCTCGAGCTCCCCCACCTCCGCCGGCCGGGGCTCCTCCATCGGCCGAGCCTCGGCGAGGAAGAGCTCGTAGGCCAGGATGAGCACCGCCTGGGCCAGGTTAAGGCTCTTAAAGCCAGGATCGGTGGGAATCCGCACCACGTAGTGGGCCCGGTCGAGCTCGGCGTTGGTGAGCCCCGAACGCTCCCGGCCGAAGACCAGCGCCACCCGCTCCCCGGCCTCGGCTCGGGCCCGGAGCCGAGGCATGAGCTCGCGGGGGGTGGAGAGCTTTCCGGGATAGCCGTAGCGGGCCCGGGCGGTGGCCGCCGCTACCCAGTGCACGTCGGCCAGGGCCTCGTCCAGGGTGGAGACGATCCGGGCAGCCTCGAGCACGTCCCTCGCCCCCACCGCGAACTTCCGCGCCTCCTCCGCCAAGGGATCGGCCTCCGGGGCCACGAGGAAGAGCTCCCGGAGGCCGAAGTTCTTCATCGCCCGGGCAGCCATGCCGATGTTCCCGGACTCCTGAACCCCCACGAGGACGACGCGGACCTGTTCCACCCCGCCCCATCTTACGGAGCGCGGGGGGTCTAAAGGGAGCGGAGCCAGCGGGCGAGGGTGCGCACCCCGAAACCGCTCGCGCCCACCGGGCCGAGTTCCCAGTCCTCCCGCTGGTAGGCGGGCCCGGCGATGTCGAGGTGGGCGTAGGGGTCACGCACGAACTCGGTGAGGAAGAGCGCCGCCTGGATCGCCCCGCCCTCGCGGGTGCCGACGTTTTTCAGGTCGGCGACGTCGCTTTTTAGGAGTTTGCGGTAGCTCCGCTCAAGCGGCATCCGCCAGAGCTTTTCGCCCTCGGCGCCGGCGGCCTCCAAAAGCCCCCCGGCGAGGCGGTCCTCGGTGGCGAAGAGGGCGGCCACCTTGCGCCCGAGCGCCACCACCGAAGAGCCCGTCAGGGTGGCGATCGAGACGATCGCGTCGGGGGCCTCGCGGCCGGCGTAGGCGAGGGCGTCGGCGAGGGTGAGGCGGCCCTCGGCGTCGGTGTTCGCCACCTCCACTGTCTTGCCGCTCATCGTCCGCACCACCTCGTCCACCACGTAGGCGCTCCCGCTGATCTTGTTCTCGGCGGCGGCGATCACCCCGTGCACCTCGACCGGAGGCCGGAGCTCGGCCAGGGCCCGGAAGGTCCCGAGCACCGCCGCCGCCCCGGACATGTCGGCCTTCATGTACCGCATCCCCTCGGTGGGCTTGAGCGAGTAGCCGCCGGTGTCGAAGCAAAGCCCCTTGCCCACGAGCGCCACCCGACGCCGGGGCGCCTCGGGCCTATAGACGAGGTGGATGAGCCGGGGCGGGCGGGCCGAGCCCCGGGCCACCGCAAGGAAGGCCCCCATGCCCAGGGCCTCGATCTCCTCGGGGCCGAGGACCCGCGCCTCGAAGCCAAACTCCTTGGCGAGCCGCTCGGCCTCCTCAGCGAGGGTCTCGGGGTAGAGGACGTTCGGCGGCTTGTTGGCGAGGTCGCGGGCGTAGGCGGTGGCCTCGGCGAGTATCCGGGCCTCCTCCACCGCCCGGCCCCGGCCCTTCGCGATCCAGTAGCGCACCCGGACCGGACGGGCCTCGGACTTGTAGCGGTCGAAACGGTAGCTCCCGAGGTAGAGCCCCTCGGCGAGGGCGTAGCTCGCCTCCGCCTTGCCCAGCCGCTCGGCGAAGAAGTTCTCCACCGCGACCTCGCGGACGCCGAGCTCGAGCGCCTTCTTCGCGACCCGGGCCCCGGCCTCACGCACCCGATCGGTGCTCACCCCGCGTTTTTGCCCGAGCCCCAGGAGGCCGAGGAAGACGTCCCCCGCCGCGACCACGAGGAACGCGCCCTCTTCGCCCTTGAAGCGGCTGGTCTTGAGGGCTTTGGAAAGCAGTCCTGAATGCGCCGCGTCCAATTCCTGGCCGGCCTCGGTGAGCTCCCCCGAGACCACGCCAACCACCTTCAACTTCCCGGGAAGGCCGGCCACCGAGCGCCGGCCGGAACGCAGGGAAATCTTCATAACGCTTTCAAGTATACCACCGGGCCCCGGGGTAAGATGACGCCCGTGAAGCAGATCGGCGGCAGCGCCGCGCTCGAAGGAGTGATGATGAAGGCCCCCGGCGTCTGGGCGCTGGCGGTGCGCCTGCCCTCGGGGGAGATCCACGTCGAACGCCACGAGGAAAAGGCCCCTTGGCTCTCGCGCCCCTGGGCCCGGCTTCCGCTCGTCCGGGGCGTGGTGGCGCTCTTCGACGCCCTTCGGGTCTCCTACCTCGCGCTCGCCCGCAGCGCCCAGCTGGTCGAGGGCGAGGAAGAACCGATCAGCAAGGGCGCCCTCTACGGCACCATGGCGCTTTCGACGGCGGTGGGCGTGCTCCTCTTCATCGTCCTCCCCGCCTACGTCGCCGGCTTCGCCGCCGACGCAGGGAGCGCGCCGGTGCTCTTCAACGCCCTGGCGGGGGCGATCAAGGTAATGATCCTCGTGGGCTACCTGCTCTTCCTCCGCCGATTCCCAGACACCCGGCGGTTTTTCATGTACCACGGCGCCGAGCACAAGGCGATCCACGCCTACGAAAAGGGCCTACCCCTCACGGTCGAGAACGTCCGCGCCCAGCCCCGCTTCCACCCCCGCTGCGGGACCACCTTCATTGCCTTCGTCATCCTGGCCTCGATCCTGGTCTACTCCTTCCTGCCCCGGGCCGACGTGCTCTGGTGGCGCCTTTTGGGCCGGGTGGTCTTCCTGCCCCTGGTGGCCGGCGTCGCCTTCGAGCTCCTGCGCTTTTCCGCCACCCACGAGGATCCCTTCTCCCGGGCGCTCCGGTGGCTCGGCTTTCGCTTCCAGGCGCTCACCGTGGACGAGCCCACCGACGACATGATCGAGGTGGCGATCAAGAGCACCGAGGCGGCGGTGGCGGAGCCGGAAGCGATGGTGGCCTGATGCGGAGTCGCCGGCGCGAAAGGGTATAAACTATACCTTTGTGAAGCGAAGGGTCGTCCTAGGGCTTTCCGGCGGGGTGGACTCGGCGGTGGCCGCGCTTTTGCTTAAAAAGCGGGGCTTTGAAGTCATTGGGGTCATGCTCAAGCTCGAGGCCGGGGACGCCCCGAACTCCTGCTGCAACCTGGAGGCGGCCCGCCGGGCGCAGCAGGTGGCCGACCGGCTGGGCATCCCCTTCGTGGTGGTGGGTGCCGAGGACCGCTTCGCCCAGGCGGTGATCCGCCCCTACCTCGAGGCCCACGCCGCCGGCGTCACCCCAAACCCCTGCACCCGGTGCAACCCCTTCGTCAAGTTCCAGGGGCTCCTCGAGGTCGCCGAGCGGGTGGGGGCGGAGTGGATCGCCACCGGCCATTACGTGCGGCGCGAGGGAAACCGCGTCCTCCGCGGCCGGGACGAGCGCAAGGACCAAAGCTACTTCCTCTGGGCGGTGCCGACGGAGGTCTTCGAAAAGAGCCTCTTTCCCCTCGGGGAGCTCACCAAGCCCGAGGTCCGGGCCCTCGCCGAGGAGGCGGGGCTGGTGGTGGCGAAGACCCCGGAGAGCCAGAACCTCTGCTTCGTGCAAAACGACCCCGCGGGCTTCCTCCGCGCCCACCTCGCAACCCGGCCGGGGCCGGTGGTGGACGTGGAGAGCGGCGAGGTCATCGGCCGGCACCAGGGCGCGGCCATTTACACCGTGGGGCAAAAGCGGGGGCTTGGGCTCTTCAAGAGCCACCTCGAGCGCTACGTCGTCCGGGTGGACGTCCGCGCCAACGTGGTCTACGTCGGTCCCCGGGAGGCCGCCACCTGGTGGGGCCTCGCCGCCTGGGAGGCGAACTACCTGAGGTCCCCCTCGGAATGGCCCGAGCGGGTCTCGGTCCAGGTCCGCCACCGGGCACGTCCCACCCCGGCCCGGGTGGTCCGGGCCGACGGGGAGGGCTTCGAACTCCGCTTCGAGGAGCCCGTCTTCGCCGTCACCCCGGGTCAGTCGGCGGTGCTCTACGCGGGGGAGGAGCTCCTCGGCGGCGGGGTCATCGCCCGGGCGCTGAAACCGCTTCGAGCCACGCAGGCGGCGCTGGCCGCCGGCTAGCGAGCGCCCGGTAGACGGCGTAATCCCGCCACACCTTGGCGAGGTACTCCCGGGGCTCGTCCCGGGGCTGGAAGCGGAGGAAGTCCTCGAAGTTGCCGTAGGTCCGCATCCCCCGGGCGACGTAGCCGGGTCCGCCGTTGTAGGCGAGCACCGCGAGGCGAAGGTCGCCCCCAAAGCGGTCCTTGAGCCAGGCCAGGTAGTAGGCGCCAAACCGGATCGCTGCCCGGGGGTCGAAGGGATCCGTCCCCGCCTCCCCGAGCCTTCCCGCGACCTCGGCCCAGGTCCGGGCGGTGAACTGAAAGAGCCCCTTCGCCCCGGTGGGGCTCACCGCCTCGGGGTCGAAGGCGGATTCCACCCGCATCACCGCGAAGAGCAACCAGGGGTCGAGCCCAAACCGATCCGCCTCGGCAAAAACCGCCTCCCGCCAAGGGGTGCCCCAGCGGAGCAGGGGCCCGCCGTAGCGGGCGGCGAGCTGGGGCTCGCCGAGGGCAAAGAGTACCCAGGCCCAGGCCCTTTTGCGCTCTCCCCCGGCGCGGCGGGCGCGGTAGGCCGCCTCGCCCAGGGCCCAGTCCCCGTGCCCCGCTCTCATGAGCGCCCGCACCACCCCGAGCCCCTCGGGGGCCGAAGGCGGGGGCGGGACGCGGATGGGGGCGAGCGGCTTCCCGG
>WFXV01000162.1 GCA_015490435.1 Thermaceae bacterium | reverse complement strand
GAAAAAGGCCCCTTTTGGGCCCACCTCCTCGCGCGGGCCACGGAGTGGAACAGGCGCTTTGAGGGAAGGGTGGGGGCGGTGGTCGGGGCCACCCATGAGGGCGCCCTCGAGGCCGCCCGAAAGCGCTTTTCCGGCTGGATCCTGGCCCCCGGGGTGGGGGCGCAGGGGGGAGAGATCCGGAGGCTTCCAAGGGTGCTCTACCCGATCTCCCGGGGGATCTGGTACCCGGGGGAGCAGTTCGTGCTCGAGGCGAGCCTCCGGGCGGCCGAGGCCTACCTCAGGGCCCTCGAGGGGTGACCCCCGGCCGGGTTCGGGGTGCGGAAAGACGGCTTTTGGCTTTGCCCCTCCCCCTGCTTTGGGCGTAGCCTGACGGCGTGGACGTGCTCGCGCGCTACCGGGAAAGCGGGGCCCTGCTCGAAGGGCACTTCCTCCTCAAGTCCGGGCTCCACAGCCCCTACTTCCTCCAGTCGGCGGCGGTCTTCCAGTACCCCGAGCACGCCCGGGCGCTCGCCGAGGCGCTGGCCGAGAAGCTGCGCTCCTTCGAGCCCGATTTCGTAATCGGCCCGGCGATCGGCGGGGTGGTGCTCAGCCACCTGGTGGCCGAGGCGCTCGGGGCCCGGGCGCTTTTTGCCGAGAAGGACGAGGCCGGCGGGATGTTCCTCCGCCCCGGGCTCTTGGTGCGGCCGGGCGAGCGCTTCGTCGCCGTCGAAGACGTGGTGACCACCGGGGGCTCGGTGCGGCGGGCGGCCCAGGCGGCGATCGCCCGGGGGGCCGAGCTCGTGGCCGTAGGGGCGGTGGTGGACCGGAGCCCAGAGCCCCCCGACTTCGGGGTTCCCTTCCGCGCCCTCGTTCGCTTCGTCCCCGAGACCTACGCCCCCGAGGAATGCCCCCCTTGCCGGGCGGGGGTGCCCTTAAGCCGGGTGTAGGTTTTTCCCACGCCGCCCTCAGCACGAGCGGATAGGGTGGGGGCGGGATGCGAAGGATCGCCGGGCTCTTTTTCCTCCTATTGGCCCTGGCTCTGGCCGGGAGCGCCGAGGACTGGCTGAAAAAAAGCGAGGCCTACCTGAAGGCGGCGCCCTGGCGGGCGGAGATCGTGGGCGAGGTCCGCACCCCGACGGGGGAGCGGACCCGGATCGAGATGCGCGTCTTTGCCCTTCCCGCGGAGCAAATCGTGCGCGTCGAGTTCCTTGCCCCCGACTCGGTGGCCGACAACTTCGTGATCATCACCCCAGAGAAGGTGCTGAACCACCTCTTCCTCACCAACCAGGTGGTGGTCTACCCCCGGGAGCGGGCGCGGATCGAGGGGCTCGGGCTCTCCCTCTCCGAGCTTGGGACCTTCGAGGAGTTCGGAAGGCGGGCGGGGCTCGCCTGGCGGCTCGCCGGCGAGGAGGAGGGACGGGTGCGGCTCGTCGGCGAACCCGCCGACCCCGAGGAGGCGGGGTTTTCCCGGGTGGAGCTTTGGCTCAAGACCGACCCCCCGGTTCCCCTCCGCTACCGGGTCTTCGGCCTCGCGGGCGAGATCGCCGCCGACCTCACCTGGCGGAACTTCGCCCGGGCCAAGCTCAAGAAAGAAGACCTCCTTGCCTACCCGCCCGACGCCGAGGTCATCGAGAAGTAAAGTGGTCCGCTTTCAGGAGGTCAAGAAGCGCTACGGGCGGTTTACCGCCCTCGAGGGGCTCACGCTCTCGGTGGCGCCGGGCGAGGCCCTCGCCCTGCTCGGCCCGAACGGGGCGGGGAAGACCACCGCGATCCGCATCCTCACCGGCCAGCTCGCCCCCAGCGCCGGGCGCGTCTTCCTCGACGGGGTGGACGTCTGGCGCGAGCCGGTGCGGGCTAAGGCCCGCTTCGGCTACGTGCCCGATCGGCCCTACCTCTACGGCAAGCTCACCGCCGTCGAGCTCCTCCGCTTCGTCGCCGGGCTCTACCGCATCCCAAGGCGTGAGGCCGAGCGGCGGATCGAGGAAGAGCTCGCCCGCTTTCGCCTCACCCGCTACGCCTCGGCGCTGATCGAGACCTACTCCCACGGCATGCGGCAAAAGCTCACCTTCGCCGCCGCCCTTCTGCCCCAGCCGCCGGTCCTGATCGTGGACGAGCCGATGGTAGGCCTCGACCCGGTGGCGGCGCGCACGGTGCGCGAGCTGCTCGGAAGCTACGCGAGGCCGGGGCGGGCGGTGCTCTTTTCCACCCACCAGCTCGAGCTCGCCGAGTCCGTGGCCGACCGGGTCGCCCTCTTGCACCGGGGCCGGCTCGTGCTCCTGGGAACGCCCGAGGAGGTGCGCCGGGCCCACGACTCGAGGAACTTAGAGGAGGTCTTCCTCCGCCTCACCGAGGACGCCGCCGATGCTCGCGCTCAGGATCCGGATCCTTTGGCATAGCTTCCGGACCGCGCCCCTGGCCCGGGTGCTCGCCATCTTGCTCGCGGCCGGGGTGGCCGTGCTCGCCTACCGGGGGACGCTTTGGTTCCTCGAGTTCCTCGCCGGCTACCCTTTCGCCGAGCGGGCGGTGCTCGCGCGGAGCCTCGAGGGGCTTTTCCTCCTGCTCTCGGCGGCCGCGCTGCTCTCCGCCCTGCCGGGGGCGCTCGCCATCCTGTACGGCTCGCTCGACCTCCATCTGCTCCTCGCCTGGCCGATCCCCGCCGGGCGGGTCTTTGCCCAGAAGGTGCTCGAGACCTACCTCGCCACCGCCGGGCTCCCGACCCTGCTCACCCTGCCGGTGCTGCTCGCGCTCGGGGTGCACTACGGCGCGCCCCCGGCCTATTACCCCCTTGCCTTTGCTGCCGCCTTCGCGGTCTATGCCCTTCCGGTGGCGCTCGGGGCCGCGCTCGCGCTCTTCTTTCTGCGCTTCGCCCCGGCGGGCCGGGCCAAGGAGTGGGCGGCGGCGGGCAGCGCGGTGATCGGGGGACTTTTGGTCTATGCCCTCAGGGCGGCACGGCCGGAGGCGATCTTCCGGCGGGCGTTCGAGAGCCCCGAGGCGCTCTCCGCCTACCTCGCCGCCTGGGGCGCCTCGGGCCCGAGCTTTCTGCCCTCGACCTGGGCCGCCCGGGCGGTGCTCGGGGCGCTTTCGGGCGAGCTCGCGCCGGCGGCGACCTTGCTCTTTTCCCTGGTGCTCTTCGCCTTCGTCGGGGTGGCAGCGGCCGCCGGGTGGGCCTACCGGGCGGGCTGCTGT
>WFXV01000161.1 GCA_015490435.1 Thermaceae bacterium | reverse complement strand
GTATAAGAGACAGATGACCTGGGGTTTGCCCCGATCTACGGCCTTGCGCTTTCCGGCTGGCTCTACTACCTCTACCGCGCCCCGGGCTACGCGAGGGCACCCCTCGCGGCGGCCCTCGCCGACCTCGCCGAGAACCTGCTCCTCCTTGTCCAGCTCTCCGGGGTGAAGCCGGGGCTTGCGGTGCTCGCCGGCTACTTGACCTTCTTCAAGTGGGTGCTTTTGGCCTTTGGGCTCGGGGCGGCGGTATACGCCCTCTTCCTGGGCCGGCGCTAGTAGCTCGGCTGGTACTCGCCGAAGACCTCCCTTAGCGCCCCCGCCACCTCGCCCAGGGTGGCGCGGGCGCGGAAGGCCTCGAGCACGTAGGGGAAGAGGTTTTCCTCCCCCCGGGCGGCGGCCTTGAGCTTCATGAGGGCGGCCTCCACCGGGGCGGGGTCCCGCTCGGCGCGGTAGCGGCGGATCTCCTCCGCCCGCCGCCGGCCCACCTCGGGGTCGATCTTCTGGACCGGAACCGGGGCCTCTTCCTCGACGGTGAAGCGGTTCACCCCGACGATGACGCGCTTTCCTTCCTCGACCTCCTTCTGGAAGCGCCAGGCGGACTCCTCAATCTCCTTTTGGATGAAGCCGGCCTCGATGGCGGCGACGCTGCCGCCCATGGCGTCGATCTCGCGGATCAGCGCCTCGGCCTCGCGTTCGAGCGCGTCGGTGAGGTGCTCGAGGTAGAAGGACCCCCCGACGGGGTCGATCGCCCGGGTGACCCCGGATTCGTAGGCCAGGATCTGCTGGGTCCTGAGGGCGATCAGGGCGCTTTGCTCGGTGGGGAGGCCGAGGGCTTCGTCGTAGGCGTTGGTGTGCAGGCTCTGGGTGCCGCCGAGCACCGCCGCGAGCGCCTGGTACGCGACCCGGACGATGTTGTTGAGGGGTTGCTGGGCGGTGAGGGTGGAGCCGCCGGTCTGGGTGTGGAAGCGGAGCATCCAGGATTTCTTGTTCTTCGCGCCGAACTCCTCCCGCATGATCCGCGCCCAGAGCCTCCTCGCCGCCCGGAACTTCGCGGCCTCCTCGAAGATGTCGTTGTGGGCGGCGAAGAAGAAGGAAAGGCGGGGGGCGAAGCGGTCGAGCTCGAGCCCGCGCTCGAGCGCCGCCCGCACGTAGGCCTTGGCGTTCGCCAGGGTGAAGGCGATCTCCTGGGCGGCGGTGGCCCCGGCCTCGCGGATGTGGTAGCCCGAGATCGAGATCGTGTTCCAGCGGGGCACCTTCTTGGAGCAGAACTCGAAGATGTCGGTGACCAGCCGCATCGAGGGCTTCGGGGGGTAGATGTAGGTCCCCCGGGCGACGTACTCCTTCAGGATGTCGTTTTGGATCGTGCCGCCCACCTTCTCCCAGGGCACCCCCTGGCGCTCGGCGACCAGGAGGTACATCGCGAGCAGCATCATCGCCGGGGCGTTGATCGTCATGCTGGTGGTCACCTGGTCGAGGGGGATGCCCTCAAAGAGCCGCTCCATGTCCTCGACGGTGGCGATTGAGACCCCCACCCGCCCCACCTCGCCCACCGAGAGCGGGTGGTCGGGGTCGAGCCCGAGCTGGGTGGGCAGGTCGAAGGCGACCGAGAGCCCGGTCTGGCCCTGGGCGAGCAGGTAGCGGAAGCGGCGGTTGGTCTCCTCGGCGCTGCCGAAGCCGGCGTACTGCCGCATCGTCCAGAGCCGTTCGAGGTACATCCGGGGGTAGATGCCCCGGGTGAAGGGGTACTCCCCCGGCCTTCCCAGGCGTTCGCGGTAGTCCTCGGGGAGCGTTTCGAAGAGGCCTTCCATAGGAGGTCCCTACCCCGCGAGCAGCTTGAGCAGAAACACCGCCCCCACCGCGAGGAGCAGCATGAAGAGCACCGCCGGGATGATCAGCTGGTAGGCGGCGATGGTGAGCGCCAGGAAGTCGAGCCAGTCGGGTTTTTGCCGCTCGCGCACGTTTTTATCCTAACGGGTGCGAAAGGGGATAGTTGCTTTGCTTTTCTGCGGTTGCTCTATTCCTCCGCCATAGCGTATACTTCGCCAGGTATGCGCCGGGACGTCACCTTTCGTAGCGTGCTCAAGGCGGTTTCCCGGGAAGCGGGGTGGGAAATCCTGCGGGCGGTGGCCGAGGGCCCCACGCGGTTCACCTACCTCGAGAAGAACACCCGGGTAAGTCCGCGGACGCTCTCTGAACGCCTCAAGGAGCTGACCGAGCTGGGTCTGATCGAACGCGTCGCCTATCCCGAGGTGCCGCCGCGGGTGGAGTACACCCTCACCGCCCGGGGGCGCACCGTGATCGAGATCCTCGGCGCGCTGGAGGAAGCGCTCTAGGGAGGTATTCGTGGTAACGCAGGTCTTCGTATACGCCCTCTTGACCGCGCTGGCCACCGGGCTCGGCGCGGTTCCCTTCGCCTTCGCCAAGAAGTTCTCGAAACGCTGGCTGGGGTTTGCCAACGCGGTGGCTGCGGGGCTGATGCTGGCGGCGAGCTTCTCCCTCATCTACGAGGGGCTACCGCTTTCGGCCCCCCGCACCCTGGTGGGCATCGTCGCCGGGCTCGTCTTCATCCTCTTGAGCCACCGCTGGATCGAGTCCCGGGGCGGGATCAACTGGGGTCAGATGACCAAGGTCGACGCCAAAAAGGCGTTGATGATCGTCCTGGTCATGACCGCCCACTCCTTCGCCGAGGGAGTGGGGGTGGGGGTGTCCTTCGGGGCCGGCGAGGCCTTCGGCGCCTTTATCTCCCTGGCGATCGCGGTGCACAACATCCCCGAGGGGCTCGCGATCAGCCTGGTCCTGGTGCCCCGGGGGGTGCACTGGATCAAGGCCGCGGGGTGGAGCGTATTCTCGAGCCTCCCCCAGCCCCTGATGGCGGTCCCGGCGTTCCTCTTCGTCGAGATCTTCAAGCCCTTCTTGCCCTTTGGCCTCGGCTTTGCCGCCGGGGCGATGATCTGGCTGGTCTTCTCCGAGATCCTGACCGACGCCCTGGAGGAGACCCCGAGCGAGCTCGTCGCCTCGACGGTGACGATCGCGATCGTAGGGATGCTGGCCTTTCAGCTCTTCATCGCCCCGTAAGGACCCTCCGGGTCTCGAGGGCGATCTCGAGCTCCTCGTCGGTGGGAACCACCAGCGCCGCCGGCGTGCCCCGGGTGATCACCGGGCCGCCGGCTTCGTTCTTCGCCTCGTCGAGGACGAAGCCCAAAGCGCCGAGCCCCTGCACCACCTCGGCCCGGACCCAGGGGTCGTTCTCCCCGACGCCGGCGGTGAAGACGAGGGCGTCGATCCCGCCCAAGAGGGCGGCGTAGCCCCCCACGTAGAAGACGATCCGGCGGACGTAGGCGCGAAGGGCGAGCCTTGCCCCCTCGTGCCCCTCGGCCGCCGCCCGGTGCAGGTCGCGGAGGTCGTGGGAAAGCCCCGAGAGCCCTTTGAGCCCGGACTCCCGGTTCAGGATGCGCTCGACCTCGGCGACCCCCTTCTCCCGCGCCAGGGCGAGCACCAGGCCGGGGTCGAGGTCGCCGGGGCGGGTGCCCATGACGAGCCCCTCGAGGGGGGTGAAGCCCATCGAGGTGGCGACGCTCTTCCCGCCCAGGACGGCGGTGGCGCTGGCGCCGTTTCCGAGGTGCAGGGTGACGAGCCTGAGCTTTTCGACCCGCGCGCCGAGGAGGGCCGCCGCCTTCCGGCTCACGTGGGCGTGGGAGATCCCGTGGAAGCCGTAGCGCCGGTAGCCGGCCTCGGCGAGGGCGGCGGGGATCGCGTAATGGTAGGCCTCGGGGGGCAGGGTCTGGTGGAAGGCGGTGTCGAAGACCGCGACTTGGGGGGTTTCGGGGAAGAGTTTTTTCGCCGCCTCGATCCCGGCGAGGTTCGCCGGGTTGTGGAGGGGGGCCAGGGGGATGAGGGCGCGGATGCGCTCGATCAGGGCTTCGTCGATCACCCGGCTTTCCCGGATCGTGCCGCCGTGGACCACCCGGTGGCCCACCGCCTCGATCCTGCCGAGCTCCGCGTGCTCGAGCACCGCCTCGAGCGCGGCGCGGTGGTCGGGGGCGGAGACCGGGATCTTCTCCCCGCCGAGTACGAGGAGGCTTTCCGCCTCGCCCACCCGTTCCACCCGGCCGCGGAGGAGGTGGCGCTCTTCTTCCGCGTCGGTGAGGGCGAACTTGAGGCTCGAGGAACCGGCGTTCAAGACCAAAACCCGCATACCGTGAGCCTACCCCAGGTGGTAGCATGGGTCCCCGTGGCAGAAGTCAGAGGGGGACGCTGGGTTGGGGAGATCTACGGCTGCGACGTGGATCGCCTCGAGGACGCGGCGCTCGTGGAGCGGGCGCTCAGGGACGCGGTCAAGCGGCTCGGGGCGGAGGAGTCCACGATCCGGAGCGTGGTCTACAAGTTCGAGCCCCAGGGGCTCTCGGCGGCGGTGGTGAGTCCGGTGGCGGCGGTGATGATCCACACCTGGCCCGAGGACGACGCCTCCGCCACCTTGGACCTCTACTTCTACCGGGAGGCGGACGCCGGCGAGGTGCTCGCCGGCCTCGCCGAGGCCTTCGGCGCCCGGCGGAAGGACGCCTTCAGCTACCGCCGGCACCCGGGGTAGAAAGGAGTCGGGATGGCGTACGGCCTGCACTTCATCGAGCACATCACCCCGGAGGAGTCGCTCCTCAGGCGGGTGGGCCGGGTGCTCGCCCAGGGCGAGACCCCCTACCAGTCCTACCTGCTCTACGAGAGCCAGGGCTTCGGCAAGGTCTTGATGCTCGACGCCGAGGTCCAGTCCACCGAGCGGGACGAGTACATCTACCACGAGGCCCTGGTGCACCCGGCGATGCTCGCCCACCCCGAGCCCCGGGAGGTGCTGGTGGTGGGGGGCGGCGAGGGGGCGACGCTCCGGGAGGTGCTCAAGCACCCGAGCGTGGCCCGGGCGGTGATGGTGGACATCGACCGCGAGCTGGTCGAGGTCGCCCGAGAGCACATGCCCGAGTGGCACCGGGGCGCCTTCGACGACCCCCGCACCGAGCTCGTCTTCGCCGACGCCCGGGCCTGGCTGGAAAAGAGCGAGCGGCGCTTCGACGTGATCGTCCTCGACCTCACCGACCCGGTGGGCCGGGAGAACCCGGCGAAGCTCCTCTACACCCGCGAGTTCTACCAGCTGGTGGCGAAAAGGCTCGCCCCCGGCGGGGTGGTGGTGACCCAGGCGGGGATGCTGATGCTCGATCGCTACCAGGTCCACACCGTGCTCCACCGGACGATGCGGGAGGTCTTCCCCTACGTGCGGAGCTACCGCGACTGGATCCCGAGCTTCTTCCTGGCCTACGGCTTCATCGTCGCCGCCGAGGGGTTCGACCCCGCCACCTACTCCCCCGGGGTGCTCGGGGCGAGGATCCTCGAGCGCGGGCTCGAGCTCCGCCACCTCGACGCCGACTTCATCGAGGCGATGTTCGTCCTGCCCCGGGACATGCGGGCATGGATTGAGGCGGAGACGGTGGTCTCTACCGACGCCCGGCCCTTCTACCTCACCCCGGAGGGCGAGGCCCGGGTGGGCTAGGCTAGCGGAGCTCGAGCACCCCCGCCCGGTAGAGCGCCGGGAGGATCGGCTCCCCCACCTTGAGGAGGGCGAAGCCTCCCTTCCGGCGGGCGATGCGCTCGAGCCCGGCGAGGTGGGCCTCGAGCGCCGCCCGGTAGGCCCGGACCCGGCCCGGGTTCACCGCCACCCGCTCCCCGGTCTCGACGTCCTCGAGCACCGCCTCGAGCGGCGGGGGCGCGATCTCCTCGGGGGCGAGGACCAGGATCAGGTGAAAGGGGGGAAGCCGCCGGAGGTAGGCGGCGAAGTCGCCCTCCTCGAGCCCGTCGGTGATCAAAAGCGGCGTGCCCCGGGCGTAGGGCCGGGCGGCGAGCAGGCCACGGGGGTCGGCCTCGAGGGTTTTTCCTGGCCGCCTCGGGCCCCTAGGGGTAAGCAGGCGAATGCGCTCCCCCCTCGCGGCCTCGATCAGCACCCGGGCCACCCGCTCGGCGTAGGCCCCCTTGCCGAAAAGCGCCATGCTCTCGGAGCCGTCGACCCAGAGCCAGAACCGCCCCGACCGCTCCTCGGCCTTTTGCCGCACGATCGGCTCGCCCAGCCGGGCGCTCGCCTTCCAGTCGAGCAGCCGGGGGTCGTCGCCGGGGACGTAGGGGCGGTGGTCAAAAAACGCCTCCCCCCGCCCCGGCCGGGCCTGGCTCCGGGTGCCGTAGCCCGGCACCGGCCGCGGGGTCTTGATCCGGAACCGGCCCGCCCTCATGCCCGGGGCATCGCCTTCTCGAGGAGCTCCTCCAGCACCGCCTCCGGCCGCACCCCCTCGAAGGCCGCCTCCTCGGTGAGGAAGAGCCGGTGGGGGAGGGCGAGCCGGGCGGCGTTCCGGAGGTCGTCCCACTCGACGTGGGGTTGGTCCCGGAGGTAGGCGAGCGATCTTGCGAGGTCGCGCCAGCTCTTGGTCGCCCGGGGGGAGAGGCCGAAGCGGAGCCGCGGGTCCTCGTGGCTGAGAAGCGCCAGGTTCACCATCGCCTCGAGCCCGCTGGTGGCCACCCGCCGGCGGGCGGCCTCGGCCCGGGCGGCGGCGAGGGCCTTGGCGTCGAGGACGGGCTCGGGGAGCACCGGCTCCTCCTCCAAAATCCGCTGCCAGACCGCCCGGGGCGGGGGCGAAAGCGGGATCCGGGCGGTAAAGCGGTCGAGCTGGGCCTCGGGCAGGGGGTAGGTGCCCTCGAGCTCCACCGGGTTCTGGGTGGCGAGCACCAGGAAGGGCTCGGGGAGCGGGTGCCGCTCGCCGCCGGCGGTGACGAACCCCTCCTGCATCGCTTCGAGCAGGGCGCTTTGGGTCTTGGGCGGGGCCCGGTTGATCTCGTCGGCGAGCACCACCTGGGCGAAGATCGGCCCCGGCTCGAAGACGAACCGCCCCTCCCGCAGCACCTCGGTGCCGGTGATGTCGGCGGGGAGGAGGTCGGGGGTGAACTGGATGCGGGAAAAGGAAAGCCCCGAGGCCCGGGCGAAGGCCTGGGCGAGCAGGGTCTTGCCGAGCCCCGGGAGCCCCTCGAGCAGGGCGTGGCCGCCCGAGAGGGCGGTGGCGACGAGCGCCTCCACCGCCGCCTCCTGGCCGAAGAGCGCGCCCTCGAGGGCGCGCTTAAGGGCATGAACCGCTTCCCGCAAGGCCTAGCCGCTCTCCGCCTGGCGCTCGGCGATCACCTTCTCGGCGATGTTGGGGGGCACCTCGGCGTAGTGGGAGAACTCGAGGCTATACGCCCCCTGGCCGCCGGTCAGGCTGCGGAGCGCCCGGCTGTACTCCAGGATCTCAGCAAGCGGCGCCTCCGCCTGCACCACCGCGAGCGCACCCTCCGAGTCCATGCCGAGGATTCGTCCCCTGCGGCCTTGGAGGTCCGAGATTACGTCGCCCACCTTCTCCTGGGGGACGAAGACCTTGAGCTTGTAGATGGGCTCCAAGAGGTAGGGGGCGGCCTTTTCCATGGTGTTCTTGAAGGCCATCGAGGCCGCCACCTGGAAGGCGAGGTCGGAGGAGTCCACCTCGTGGTGGCTACCGTCGAAGACGGTGGCCTTGAATCCCATCACCGGGTAGCCGGCGAGGACGCCGGACTTCGCCGCCTCCTTGATGCCCTTCTCCACCGCCTCCTTGTACTTGGTGGGGATGACCCCGCCCTTGATCTCCCAGACGAACTCGTACTCGGGGCTGGGCTCGAGCCTCAGCCAGACGTCGCCGTACTGGCCGCGGCCGCCGGTTTGCTTCTTGTACTTGCCCTGGGCCTCGGCCCTCTTGCGGATGGTCTCGCGGTAGGGGATCTTGGGGCGCTTGAGCTCGACCTCGACGCCGTAGTCGGAAAGGCGCTCCTTGGCCCACTCCAGGTGCATGTCGCCCATGCCCCATAGCTGCATCTCGCCTGTTTCCTCGTCGTACTTGAAGCGGAGGCTCGGGTCCTCCTCGACGAGCTTCCTGAGCGCCTCGCCGAGCTTGGCCTCGTCGGTCTTCTCGGCCGGGACCAGGGCGACGAAGGTGGTAGGCTCGGGCGGGCTGGTGGTGGGGACCTCCTCCTTCTTTTCCTTCCAAAGGGTCATGCCGCGGTGGAGGTTTTCCGCCTTGGGCAGGGCCAGGATGTAGCCGGCCTCGGCCCGGTCCACCTCGATGAGCTCGGCGCCCTTCGGGACGTAGAGGTGGGGGAAGCGCACCGGGCCGGCCTCGCTCTCGAGGGTGTCCCCGGGTTTGAGCTCGCCGCGATAAAGCCGGGTGTAGGCGACCTGACCCACGAAGGGCTCGACCTGGACCTTGAAGACCTTGGCGAGGGGCGGCCCCTCGCCGAAGCGCTCGGCCGGGGAGGGGATGGCCTCGAGCACCAGGTCGAGCAGCGGCTCCACCCCGATTAGGGTCTTGCCCGAGGCGATCGCCACCGGGTAGAGCTGCCCCTTTCGCACCGCCTCGTGGAAGGCGCGGGCGAGGGCGTCGGGCGGAACCTCGCCGCCCTCCAGGTAGGCCTCGAGCAGGCTCTCGTCGGTCTCGACGATGGACTCGAGCACCTCCTGCTGGAACTTCTCTACCGTCTCCCGCTCGCTTTCGGGGATCGCGGTCGTCTCGTACTTCCCGCCCTCGCCGTAGCGGTAGGCGCGGTTATGGAGCACGTCCAAAAGCCCCACCCAGTCCTTGCCCTCGTACCAGGGCAGGTGGACCGGGAGGATGTGCCCGAGGGTCTGGCGGAGGTCCTCGAGGAGGGCGAAGAAGTCCCCGCCCTTGTCGAGCTTGGTGACCACCACCATGCGGGGGAGCTCGAGCCGCTCGGCCACCGTCCAGGCCCGCTCGGTGCCGATCTGGACGCCGTCTGGGGCGCTCACCGTGACCAGCGCCCCGTCGGCGGCGGTCAGCGCCCCGCGGATGGCGGTGACGAAGTCGGCGTAGCCCGGGGTGTCGAGGACGAAGATCTTGTGTTCCTTGTAGTCGAGGGGCAGGACCGCGGTGCGGATCGAGAAGTGGTGGGCTTTTTCCTCGGGGGTGTAGTCCGAGGTGGTGGTGCCCTCCTCTACCGTCCCCATCCGGTCCTTGCCCCCGGTGAGGTAGAGCAAGGCCTCACCCAAAGTCGTCTTTCCGCTTTGGCTGTGTCCGACGAGCGCGACCGTGCGAATCATGTTGTCGCCTCCTTTTGCGTAGAGTATACCCGGTGGCCGGCGGCACCCTTTGCGTGGAAAAAGCCGCCTGGGACGCGGCCTGGGCGCACGTGAGGTGGGAGCGTCCTCGGGAGGCGGTGGGGGCCTTCGTCGGCCGCGCCTGCGCCCGCAGGGCGGTCCCCCTGCCCAACGTGGCCGAGGACCCGCGCGTCGCCTACCGGGCGGACCCGGCCGCCTTGCTCCGGCTCTTGCGCGAGGCGGAGGCGGCGGGGGAGGCGGTGCTCGCCTTCTACCACTCCCACCCCTTTGGCCTCGCCCGCCCCAGCGCGCGCGACCGCGCCGAGGCCTACTG
>WFXV01000160.1 GCA_015490435.1 Thermaceae bacterium | reverse complement strand
GGCAATACGGGCTCGGTGGTGGCCGGCGGAGGCCCCCGAGCTGATGCGGATCCCGGTGCCCAAGCTCAGCCCGCCGGCCACCACCGAGCCCGTATTGCCGCCGGAGGCCCGGATCGGGGCGGGCGCCCTGCCGATCCGGCTCCAGCTCGTGGAGCGGGAGGTCGCCCCGGCCCCGGCCTCCGCCCAGGGGCAGGCAGCCCGTCCCCAGCCCTCCTCGGGCAACCCCCTCAAGGACTGGGCCGAGGCCCAGGGGCTGAGGCTCTCGGGCGTCGCCCTGGGGCCGGTGAGCGTCGCCATCTTCGCCACCAAAAACGGGTATCTGGCCCTTCCCGTGGGCGAGCGTTTCCCCGGAACCGAGATCCGCCTGCAGGCGGTCACGGCCGAACGGGTTCTCCTGGTGCAAGGCCCGCATAACCTGACCCTGGAATACGGAGGCGGTGGATAGTATGAAGCGTTGGATCTTCGGCTTGGTGTTGGCCCTCTCCCTGGCGCTCGCGGGGAGCTTCCCCGACGATCCCCGGTTCGACCTACCGGTGACGGTGAAGACCTCGGTGGAGGGCGATCCCCTCGACGTGGTCCTGAGCGCGCTGGCGCGGGCCGTGGACCTCACCCCCGTGATCAAGCTCCCCGCCGAGCTGCGCGAGACCCGGGTCCGCTTGGTCGCGGACGAGAAGCCCTTCCGCGAGCTCTGGGACGTGCTCATCCAGGCCTACGGCGAGGGCAAGCTGGACTACGCGCTGATCGACGAGGGCATCCTGCTGGTGGCCCCGCCCGAGGTCGTGGCCCGGGCGGCGGGTAAGGCGGCCGAACCCCAGGAGGCCGTGAAACCCGTCATCGTCCGGGAGTTCCTTCCGGTGAACTACCTGGATCCCGACGAGGCCGCCAAGCTCCTCAAACAGGAGATCCCCGAGCTCTCGGTGGTGCGGGTGCCCAACCAGCGCCTCCTCATCGTCCGCGGCACCCCCGAGCTGCTCGACGAGGCCAAACGGCTCCTCGCCCGTATCGACGTCGCCCCCCAGGAGGAAGAACAGAAAACCACCGAGGAGCCCATCCTCCGCCGCTTCTACGCGGTCCGCTACCTGGATCCCGCCAAGGTCGCCGACTTCCTGATGCGCGAGGTGCCCGGGGTCAAGGTCAGCCAAGTCCCCGGCCAGAAGGTGCTGATCGTCCGCGGCACCGAGACGCAGCAGAAGGAGGTCCAGGCCATCCTGGCCAAGATCGACGTGGCCCCCGAGGCGGGTCCGCCCATCTACCAGCGCACCTTCAAGCTCTCCAACGCCAAGGCCAAGGACCTCGCTAAGGTGCTTAGCGACGCGCTCAAGGCCAAGGGCGTGGCGGCGGCGGCCGGCCAGGAGGGCGAGAACCCGCCCCAGGGCGGTGGCGCCCAGGTGAGCGTCGTCGCCGACGAGCGCACTAACACCCTGATCGTCACCGGGACCGCCGAGCAGCTCGCCCTGGTGGAGGAGCTGATCCCCGAGCTCGACAAGCCGGTGGAGCAGGTCAACGTGCAGGTCCGGATCCAGGAGGTGACCCGTAGCTCGCTCAACAACCTCGGCCTCAACTGGGAGGCCGCCGGGGGCAACCTGGTGGCGGCGCTCGCCGATGCCGGACTGCAGCTGATCTTCGACGCCACCCGCTCGCTCGCCGCGCTCAACATCAGCGCTACCCTGAACGCGCTCGAAAAGCAAGGCCTCTCGCGCCGGGTCAACGACTCCAACATCACCGTGCTCAACAACCAGACCGGCAAGATCCAATCGGGCTTTACCTTCTTCATCCGCCGGGTGGTAAACAACCAGGTGGAGAAGGTGCCCTACGACGCCGGCGTAATCGTCGAGGTCACCCCCCAGGTGACGAACTCGGGCGAGATCGTGCTCAAGGTCCACACCGAGGTCTCGGACATCCTCGAGCGCAACCCGGTGGACGGCGACGTGGACAAGCTCTCCAAGCAGGTCTCCGAGACGATTCTCCGGGTCAAGGACGGTCAGACGGTGGTCATCGGCGGGCTGATCAAGAACAGCACCAAGTACAGCAAGCAGGGCATCCCGCTCTTATCCGACATTCCGCTGATCGGGGCGTTCTTCTCCCAGACCTCGGACGAGCGCGAGGACAACGAGCTGATCATCGTGCTCAAGGCCCGGCGGGTCACCCCCACCCAGTGCCCGCCCAGCCTCGAGACCCCCTGCCCATAAGGGAAGCGCACCGCCTCCAAGGCCGGCCCGCTTGGGCCGGCTTTTGGCTTCGTGCTAGGCTTTTCCCATGCGTTTTCTGACCGCCGGCGAGTCCCACGGCCCCGCGCTCTTCGCCATCGTCGAGGGGCTGCCCGCCGGGATTCCCCTCACGGAAGAGGACCTCCTGCCCTGGCTCGCGCGGCGCCAGGGGGGTTACGGCCGGGGCCGGCGGATGCAGATCGAGAAGGACCGGGCCCGGATCCAGTCCGGGGTCCGCGCCGGCCGCACCACCGGGGCCCCGCTGACGCTGGTCATCGAGAACCGCGACCACCAAAACTGGCGCGAGATCATGGACCCCTCCCCCGGGGGCGAGCCGAGGAAGCGCGCCCTCACCGCCGCCCGGCCCGGCCACGCCGACCTGCCCGGGGGCATCAAGTACGGGCACAAGGACCTGAGGGACGTGCTCGAGCGCGCGAGCGCCCGGGAAACCGCCGCCCGGGTGGCGGTGGGCGCGGTGGCGGCGAGGCTCCTCGCGGAGCTCGGGGTCGAGAGCGCCTCCTTCGTGGTCGAGCTCGGGGGCATTCGGGCGGAGCGGCCCTTCGCCTGGGAGGAAAAGGAGCGAACCTACCGAAGCCCCCTCTACACCCCGGACCCCGAGGCCGAGAAGGAGATGATCGCCGCCATCGACGCCGCCAAGGCCCGGGGCGACACCCTCGGCGGGGTGGTCGAGGTGCGGGTCCGGGGCCTCGTGCCGGGGCTCGGAAGCCACGTCCACTACGACCGTAAGCTCGACGGGCGCCTGGCCCAGGCGGCGATGAGCGTGCCCGCGATCAAGGGGGTGGAGATCGGACTCGGCTTCGAGGCCGCGAGGCGGCCGGGCTCCGAGGTCCACGACCCCATCTACTGGGAGGCGGGGCGCGGCTACTTCCGGAAGACCAACCGGACGGGCGGGCTCGAGGGCGGCCTCACCAACGGCGAGGAGCTCGTGATCCGGGCGGCGATGAAGCCGATCGCCACCCTGATGCGCCCCCTCCCTACCGTGGACGTGGTCACCAAGGAACCGGCCGACGCCGCCCGCGAACGCTCCGACGTCACCGCCGTACCCGCCGCCGGCGTGGTGGTGGAGGCCATGGTGCTCATCACCCTGGCCCAGGCCTACCTGGAGAAGTTCGGCGGCGATACCCTGGAGGAGTTGAAGGAGCGCCTCGAACGTTACCGCCGCCGGGTGCTGGAGTACTAGCGGTGCGCCAGATCGAGGTCGAACGCCCCACCACCTGGGTCGCCCTCACCGGCTTCATGGGCGTGGGCAAGACCCGGATCGGGCGCGAGCTGGCCCGCGAGCTCATGCTCCACTTCGTCGACCTCGACCGGCTGATCGAGCGCGAGACCGGCCTCGCGATCCCCGACATCTTCCGCTACCTGGGGGAGGACTACTTCCGCAAGCTCGAGCGCGAGGCGGTACGGGAGCTGGTGGAAAAGGACTACCTGGTGGTGAGCCTGGGGGGCGGCACCTTCGTCGACGCGGAAAACCGCCGGCGGTTGCTCGCGCGGGGACCGGTGGTGGCGCTTTGGGCGCGGCCCGAGACGATCCTCGAGCGGGTACAGCGAAAGCCGGGCAAACGGCCCCTGCTCGAGGGCGGCGATCCCCTGGAACGGATCCGAAGGCTTTTGGAAGAGCGCGAGGCGCTCTACCGCGAGGCCCCGATCCACGTCGAAAGCGAGGGGCGAAGCCCCAAGGAGACCGCCGAAGCGATCGTCCAGGAGCTCTGGAGGTGGCGTGAAGCTCGAGGTTCGTAACCCCCCTTACGCGATCTGGATCGGCCGGGGCACGCGCCTCGCGCCGGAGCCCCGCCCCGCCGCGCTGATCTTCGACCGGGCGGTGGAGCCCTTTGCTCGGAAGATCGCGGAGGCCGCGGGGATCGCCCACCTCCGCGGCCTCGAGGGGGGCGAGGGAGCGAAGACCCTCGAGACCTACGGCGCGCTGCTCTCCTGGCTCGCGGGGCTTGGGCTCACCCGCGACGCGGTGCTATACGTTGTCGGCGGCGGGACCCTCACCGACCTCGGCGGCTTCCTCGCCGCCACCTACCTGCGGGGGATCGCCTACCGGAGCTTCCCCACCACCACCCTCGCGATCGTAGACGCGAGCGTGGGGGGCAAGACCGGCGTCAACCT
>WFXV01000159.1 GCA_015490435.1 Thermaceae bacterium | reverse complement strand
ATCCTGCCTCGCATCGTTCACCTCCTCGCCCCCTTCCTAGCGCGGGGGGCCTTAAGCCGGCCTTAAAAGCTCGGAAAGCGCCGGGGCGGGGGTTTCGAGCTCGGCCTCGAAGGCGGCCTTGAAGCGGCGGTAGGCCTCGGCCAGGGCGGCCTCGTCCCCGGCCTCCTTGAGGGCGCGGGCGTAGGCGGCGAATACCTCGGGGTTCGCCGGGTCGAGCGCGAAGAGCCGGGCGTAAAGGCCGGCGTCGCCGCCCCTCGCCAGCGCCGCCCGAATCAGTGCCTCCCGGAGCTCGATCCGGGTCGCGTCGACGCGGGGGTTGTCCACGCCGGGGAAGACGGGCTCGCGGTAGCGGGCGAGGGCCGCCTCCACCCGTCCTTCAGCGAGGTCGGCCCAAAGCGCGTGCCAGTCGCTCTCCACACGGACGAGCCCGGCCTCGGTGAGGTAGGCGGGTACGCCCCAGGGCTCGAGCAGCTTCCGCAGGTGGTTGATTTGCACGTAGAGGTTGTTCCGCGCCCGGTCCGCCTCGACCTCGGGCCAGATCGCCTCGAGGATCGCGTCGCGGTCGAGCCCGAGGAGCAAGAGGGCGAAGAGCTCCCGGGCCCGGCCGGAAAGCTCCACCCTTCCGAGGGGGCCCCGGACCTCGAAGGTGCCGAGCACCCGGACCCGAAGCGGGGGGATCTCCCGGAGCCGAAGGCGCACCGCCGCCTTCCAGCCCGAGGCCAGGACCTCGGCGAGGGGGTAGGCCCGGGCGAGTTCGGGGCGGTCCTTGGGGAGGGTGCTAAGCGGCAAGAGGGCGGGGAGGACCCGCTCCCGGGCGTTGGTGAGGGCGAGGAGTTGATCGAGCGCCTCCCGGTCTCCGAGGCGGTAGCGGGCGGCGAGGAGGTGCAGCTTTTCCTCCCGGTTTTTCGCCCCGGGGAGAGCGGCGGGGTCCTCTTCTAGGCGCGCCCGCACCAGCCGGGCGAAAAAGCCCTTCGCCCCCTCGACCGCCCGGGCCGCCTCCTCCCTTCGCCCGTCCTCCAAGAGCCGCGCCGCGAGGTAGCCGCGGGCGCGGTCGGCGAGCTCGGCGTCGGCCAGGAGCTCGGCGGTAAAGAGCGCTTCCCGAAGGCCGGCCTCGTCCCTCTCGAGGTGGGCGCGCTCGAGCTCGGCCGCGAGCTTCGCGAGCCGCTCCCGGACGTAGCGGGGCACCTCCCCAAGCAGTGCTTTCGCCGCCTCGGGCTCGCCGAGCAGGGCGCGGTCGCGGGCGAGCTCGACCCAGACCACGCCGTCCAGGACGTAAGCGGGGATCCGCCCCTCCTTGACCGCCGCCACCGCCCGCTCGTAGACCCGGCGGTGGCCGAGCAGGTCGCCCTCGAGCTCGAACCGAAGCGTCGCCAGGTTGACCGCGAGCACGTGGAAGAAGGGGTCCTCGGGGGTGAGGAGACGGATCGCCTGCTCCAGGATCTCGGCCGCCTTTTCTGCCTCGCCGGCGTAGTAATGGACGCTCGCCACGTTGGAGAGGTAGCGGGCCAGGAAGGAGGGGTCGCCTTGGGCGGCGGGCTCGAGCCGGCGGGCCTCCTCCACCAGGAGGAGCGCCTCCTCGGTCCGCCCCATCCCCGGCCCCGCGAGCTCGTAGAAGGCGACCCCGTAGGCCTCGAGGGCGACAAGCGGCGGGGTTTTGGGGTCGCGGGCGAGGGCGAGCAGCTCCCGCACCGCCCCCGGGCGGTCGCCGGCGTTCAGGCGGGCGATCGCCACCCGCATCCGGCGGTTCGTTCCCCGGGGGCCCGGGGCTTGCCGGTCCCAGCGGAGCACGTCCTCGGGGTCCGCCCCCACCGGTCCCTCGCCGGCGGAAGCCTCGAGCAGCGCGGCGAGCTCCTCGAAGAGCCCGAGCCGCTCGAAGGCGCGCCCGAGGAGCGCGCCCGGAATCCGCTCCCGCCTGCGGAGGAGGGCGGCCCGTACCTCGGCCTCGGGAAGCGCCTCGGCCAGGGCCGCGTGCAGGCGGTAGCCGTTCTCGGCCCGCTGCAAGAGCCCCATTGCCGCGAGCCTCCGGGTGGGTTCCCGGGCGGCCGCCTCCGGCAACTCGCGGACGGCGGCGAGGAGAAGGAGTTCCTCGTAGAGCTCGGGGGCCAGGCTCGCGCGGAGCCCGGCCACCAACGAGGGCCAGTCGGGCTCGCCGGTAGCGGCGGCCAGGTGGAGGGCGATCGGCCAGCCCCCGGTCCGCTCAAAAAGCGCCCGCCCGCGGGCCTCGTCCCCCACCAGCCGCGCGGCCTCCTCGGGGGTGAAGGCGAGCGCCTGGGCCCCGAGCCGGACCAGCCGGCCGGCGGCGGCGAGCTTGGCGAGCGCGGGATGGGCGAGCCGGCTCCGGCTCGCGACGCCCAAGAGCGCGGGGGGATCCTCGAGGAGGGGGGCGATCGGCTCGAGCTCGGCGAGGTCGTCGAAGACGAGCAGGGTGAGGGTGCGCTCGAGCTCGTTTTGCACCGCCCGCCAGGGGGCCTCGGGGGGGAGCTCGAGGGCCTCCCAGAGCCGGGCCCGGGGGTCCTCCCCCGGAAGGAGCCCGATCCAGATACGGCGAAAGCCCGCGAGCGCCTCCGCCCACTGGCCGAGCAGCACGCTCTTGCCGTAGCCGTAGGGGGCTTCGAGGAGAACCAGATAGCCCGGCTCCCGGGGCAGCTGCTTTAGGAGGCGCGGCCGGGGCAAAAAGAGCGAGGGCGGCAGCGGACGTCCGAGCCGCATGGGTGGTTCCGCATTCCATTGTAGAGGGAGCCGGTACCCGCCCACGCCTCGATGCTGGCCGGGCCGGGCTTAATCCCGCCTTAACTCACTCCTCGAAGGCGCCCTGGATCCCCTCGAGCACCCACAGCGCCCCGCCCTCGAGGTCGTAGACCACCCGCCGGCCGGCGATTTCCTCGCCGGGGGCTTTGCTCTTCACCGGGTCGCCCTCGAGGTAAGCGAGGCCCGCCTCTTCGTCGATCCGGGCCCGCTCGGCCTCGGTCTCGCGCTTTTCCTGGACCACCCGCACCCCGTCCAAGAGCCAAAGCTCCCCCGCCTCCACCCGGTAAAAAAGCACCCCCGCCTCGCCCGAGAGGGGGTTTTCCCCCTCCCGGCGAAAGCGCACCGGCCCCAGGACGCGGGCGAGCCCCGCTTCGTTGTCGTAGTCGAGCCGCCTCCCCTCGGCGCGGAAGCGGCCCTTTTCGATCACCACCGCGCCGGGCGCCTCCTCGAGGGCGTAGTCCACCCGGTCCTCGCCCTCGAGGTAGCGGGCCTTTCCCGCTCCCAGGGCCACGGTGCCGCCCCCCTCGTCGGGCTGGTCCACCAAGGCGAGCTCGGCGAAGGCCCGGGCGTCCTCGCCGAAGCGCACCGCCACCCGGTAGGGCGGGGGATCATAGAAGATGAAGAGCACGCCGCCCTCCCGCTCCTCGATCCAGGCGAGCCCCACCTCGTCGGGGCTCGTCTTCTCCACCACCACCTCGGTCTCGCCGTGGATCAGGGTGGCGGTGGGGTGGTAGACCTGGGCGAGCGCCAGGAGGAAAAAGGGGAGGGCGGCCCGCCGGATCACCGCTTTTTAGGGGCGAACTCCGCCTCGGGCAGACGGAAGGGCTTGCCGTAGAGCCGGACGCGGTGCTTCTTCACGTCGTGGAGGAGGGTGCCGGCGGAGAGTTTGCGGCCCTTCTTGGGATCCTCGCTCACCGCCGGCTTCCCGACCACGATGGCCTCGCCCTTTTCGTCGTCGTAGTAAAGCCCCTCCCCTCGGGTGACCAGGTCCCCGTCCCTTAGGACCACCTTCCCCTGGGCCAGGAGCTTTTTTTCCCGGGCGAGCATCCGGGTCTCTTCGGCCTCGATCACGAGGTCCCCGCCCTCCTTGCGGTGGCGCACCAGGCGGACCCGGCCGCCCGGGGTCTCGAAGATCGCGAGGGTGCGCTCCTCCTCGTAGTAGACCCGCTCGGCGAAGCCTTCCTGCGGGCCGCTTTCGAGCCGGACCTGGCCCTCGCTCTCGGAGGTGTCGTCGTCCACGTCGAAGGCGAGAAAGCCCTGGGCCTCGACCCGTACCGGGTCCTCCCCCTCCTTGGCCGGGCTTTGCACCATCACCGCCGGGCCGAAGAGCTTGCCCACCCCGGTGGCCTCCTGGTAGACGAGCTTTTCGCCCCTGGCCTCGACCCGGCCCCGGCGCACCACCACGCCGCCCTCGAAGGTGGCGGTGCGCTCGCCCTCGGCGGCCTGCATGCTCTTGCCCTTGGGGGCCTCGAGCACCGCCTTCTTCGCCAGGATCTCCAGGTTCCCCACCCGGCCCCGGATGCCCCCGGGCTCGTTCGCGGTGTAGACCCAGGGCCCGTAGCGGAGGTTGCCGCTCCGGGTGCCGTTCGGGTACTCGATGACGATGATCCGGCCGGACGCGGCCAGCGCGAGCCCGGCCAAGACCCCGAAAATCCAAAGCTTACTCGCTCTTACACGCATTTTCGCCTCCGGTCTGCCACTCCTCGCGGCCCGAGCGCCAGCTCGCCTCCTCCAGGCCGAAATCGGCCCGGAAACCCTGGCCCTCGACCCGGACCCCCGGGCCCTCGAGCCGGAAACGGGGGGCGAAGAACCCCCGGGCCTGGTCGATCCGAACCGGCTCGGATCCCTCGCCCTCGAGGTAGAGCTTCCAGCACTCCGCGGGGATCTCCACCACCGCCCGCGGGGTCTTCAGGTTGTCGTAGCGGTCGATCTCGATCGCCTGGGCCTCGAGCCTTAGGTCGAGCTTCTCGCCCACGTAGCGCGCCCCCTCGGAAAGCCCCTCGACCCGGGCGAGCCGCCGTTTGGGGTCGTAGCGGACCTCGCGGGCGTAAAACCGCCAGCGGGCATCCGGGTCCGCCTTGGGGAAGAGGAGGAGCTCGACCTCCTCGAAGGTTCCCTCGCCCACCGCCGGGGGCGGCGGCGGTGCGCTCGCCCGGGTGAGCCAGAAGGCGGCGGCGAAGAGGGCGAGGAGGAGGGCGAGGGCGGCGCGTACCACGCCCTCACCCTACGCGCGGGAGGTAAGGCCGGGGTTAGAGCACGTCCCGCCGGGTGCCCCGGGCCCGCCAGTTCTGGAAGTCCTTGTAAAGCCTGAGCGCCCGCACGAGCGGCCGGTAAAGGGGGGAGAGCGGCCGGTCGTAGGCGGGAAAGCGCACCCGCACCCCGCCGAAGCCTTCCTTGAAGCGGTAGATGCCATAGGCGTGGCTCTTCGGGGTGAGGACCCGGGGCACGCCCCAGAGGTCGTAGTAGCGATAGCCCCGCTTGAGCCCATGGCGGATCGCCGCCCAGTGCATCGCGTAGGGGGCCATGACCTCGCGGCGGGCCCGGGTGGAGCCGCCGTAGAGGTAGTCCACCCGCTCGCCGAAGGCGACGAAGAGCCCGGCGGAAAGCGGCTCGCCCTCGAGCTCTGCGAGCACCAAAAAGGCCTCACCCCCCGGCTGGTGCATCTCCCGGAAGACCGCCTCGTAGTAAGCGCGGCTGTGCTGGCGGAGCCTTGCCCTTTGGTTGGTCTCGGTAAAGAGCCGGAAGAAGGCGTCGAAGGCGGCCTCGGCCCCCGCGTCCTCGGGGAAGACGATCCGCGCCTTCACTCCTTTCCGCCCCGAGAGCCGGATGTTGTAGCGGGTCTTGGGCTTCATGCGCTTTAGAAGGCTTTCCTCGTCGTCCAGGGGGAGGACCAGGGAGAACTCGGGCTGGATCGTCTCGGCCGGGACGAGACCCGGGATCCGGGGCGGCGCCTCGCCCTCTTTGAGCAATAGGGGCGGCTCGATCTTGAGGTAGCCGCCCCGGAGCCTCGAGGCGAGCAGGGCGAGGGCCTCGGGGAGCGCCTCGACCTCGTCGAAAGCAGGCCCCCGGGGGGCGTAGGCGAGGGCGAGCGGCCCCCTTCCCTTTTCCAGCACCTGGGCGGCGAGCACCGGCCGGCCCCCCTCCTCGATCAGAAAGCGCCGGGGCTGCCAGCCGGAAAGCCGCTTCACCTCGCCCCAGCCCCAGCTTTGGAGGCTCGCATGGTAGCGAAACGCCCCGACCCGGGCGTTCCACTCGGCGGGGTCTTGGATCTCGCGAAGGTTCATTTAGCGAAGCTCCTTCAGGGAGAGCCGGATCAGCTCCTCGGGGGAGGCCTCGGGGTGGGCG
>WFXV01000158.1 GCA_015490435.1 Thermaceae bacterium | reverse complement strand
GCCACCGCCCCCGAGAGCGCGGCCTCGAGCCGGTCCTCCCGGGCGAGGATCCAGGCCCGCACTAGACCCCCACCCCCGAAAGCGCCCGGACGAGCAGCGCCTCGGCCTCCCGGGCCGCCGGTTCGAGCCGCGCCGCGAAAAGCGGGGCGCGGCCGCCGAGCTCGGGGTGCGGGGTCTTCATCCAGCGGCGGGCGGCGGCCTCGTCTCCCTCGAAGACCGAGCGCGCAAGGCCCCAAAGCCGCGCTACCCGGTAGACGAGCTCGGCCTCCCGGGGCCTCAGGACCCCCTCCCGCCGGCGGCGGAACCAGGTGGCCCGGGGCAGCCCGAAAACCGCCCGAAGGTCTTCCCCGCTGAGCTCGAGCTCCCGCACGAGCTCCTCCAGATACCCCGCGGGCACCCCCTCCTCGAGCTTCTTCGCCGCCTCCACCCCGTCGCCGAGCGCCCAGGCCAGTACCCTGCGCATGGTTCCATTATGAAACAAAACGGGTTTCAGCTTGTCCAAAGCCCCCATCGGGGGTAGGCTTTTAGCCGTGATCAAGGCCGTTCGCGGCACCCGAGACCTGTACGGCGAGACGCTTTTTTATAAGCGCTGGATCGAGGACACCGCCCGCCGCGTGCTCGAGGCCGCCGGCGCCCTCGAGATCGAGACCCCGATCCTGGAGGAAGCCCCGGTCTTTGAGCGGGGCGTCGGGGCCACCAGCGACATCGTGCAGAAGGAGATGTACGCCTTCACCGACCGGGGCGGGCGCCGGCTCGTCCTCCGGCCCGAGGGCACCGCCGGGGTGATGCGGGCCTTCCTCGAGCACGGGATGAAGGTCTGGCCGGCCCCGGTCAAGCTCTACTACCGGGGCCCGATGTTCCGTGCCGAACGGCCCCAAAAAGGGCGCTACCGCCAGTTCTACCAGGTGGGCTATGAGGCGGTGGGGCTTTCCGAGCCGGCGGTGGACGCGGAGGCGATCGCCCTTCTCATCGACCTGCTTCGGGCGCTCGGCCTCAAGGACTGGACGATCAAGCTCGGCACCGTCGGCGATCCCGAGGACCGCGCCCGCTACAACGCCTACCTGCGGGAGGTGCTCGAGCCTTACAAGGAAGCCCTCTCCGAGGACTCGCGGGCCAGGCTTGTGCGCAATCCCCTCCGCATCCTGGACTCCAAAGACCCCAAAGACCGGGAGGTGCTCGAAAAGGCCGGGGTGCGCCCCCTGTGGGACTTCCTCTCGGACGAGGCCCGGGTGCACTTCCGGGCGGTAGAGGACCTCCTTAAGGCCCTCGGGATCGCATTCGAGGAGGACCCGACCCTGGTCCGCGGCCTCGACTACTACGCCCGGACCGCCTTCGAGGTGCACCACCACCGGCTCGGGGCCCAGGCCGCCTTGGGCGGCGGCGGCCGCTACGACGGCCTCACCGCCCTCCTCGGGGGGCCAAGCCTCCCCGGTGTGGGCTGGGCGGTGGGCACCGACCGGCTGATCCTCGCGCTCGAGGCCGAGGGCATTCCCGCCCCCGGCGCGCCCGCGCTCGACCTCTACCTGCTTCCCCTCGACGAGGCGGCGGTGGCTGAGGCCCTCGCCCTCGCCGAGCAACTCCGCCCCCGCTTCCGCGTCGAGCTCGCCTACCAGCCAAAGCGGCCGGGCAAGGGGATCAAGGAGGCGGAAAAGCGGGGCGCGCGGCTCGTCGGTTTCCTGGGTGAGGGGGAGCGCGCGCGGGGTACGATCTCGGTAAAGCGCCTCGACACCGGGGAGCAGACCGAGCTTCCCCGGGAGGCGCTCTTCGGCTGGTTGGAGGCTTTGAAGTGAAGCGTACCCATTACTGCGGCGAACTGAGCGAGGCGAACGTCGGCGAGCGGGTGGTGCTCGAGGGGTGGGTGAACCGGAGGCGGGACCTCGGGGGCCTGATCTTCCTCGACCTCCGGGACCGGGAGGGCCTGGTGCAGGCGGCGGTGGACCCCGCTTCCCCCGCCTTTGCCGAGGCCGAGCGGGTGCGGGGCGAGTACGTGGTCCGCGTCGAGGGCACGGTGCGCCCCCGGCCCGAGGACCAGAAGAACCCCCGTCTCAAGACCGGCGGCGTCGAGGTGGCGGTAGAAAGTCTTGAAATCCTTTCCGAGGCGAAAACCCCGCCGTTTGCGGTGGACGCCGGCTGGCGCGGCGAGGCCGACCCTGAGGTGAACGAGGAGCTCAGGCTCAAGTACCGCTACCTGGACCTCCGCCGCAGGACGATGATGGAGCGGCTCCGCCTGCGCCACAAGGTGGAGAAGGCGATCTGGGACTTCCTCGACCGGGAGGGCTTTTACTACGTCGAGACTCCCGAGCTCACCAAGAGCACCCCGGAAGGCGCCCGGGACTTCTTGGTGCCCTCGCGGCTCGAGCCCGGGAAGTTCTTCGCCCTTCCCCAATCCCCCCAGCTCTTCAAGCAGATGCTGATGGTGGCCGGGGTAGACCGCTACTTCCAGCTCGCGAAGTGCTTCCGGGACGAGGACCTGCGCAAGGACCGCCAGCCCGAGTTCACCCAGCTCGACATGGAGATGAGCTTCGTCGAGCCCGAGGACATCTACGCCCTGAACGAGCGGCTCCTCGCCCACGTCTTCCGGGAGACCCTCGGGATCGAGATCCAAACCCCCTTCCCCCGCCTCCCCTACCGCGAGGCGATGGAGCGCTACGGCTCGGACAAGCCGGAAGTCCGCTTTGGGCTCGAGCTCAAACCCGCCGAGGCCCTCTTCGAGGAGAGCGCGTTCCGCGCCTTTAGGAGCGTGCTCGAGGCCGGCGGGGTGGTGCGGGCGCTGGTCGCCCCGGCGGTCCTTTCCCGGAAGCAGATCGAGGCCCTCGAGGAGGAGGCGAAGCGCTACGGCGCGAAGGGCCTCGCCTGGGCCCGGGTCGAGAAAGGGGGGCTCACCGGCGGGATCGCGAAGTTCCTGCCCGAAGACGCGGCCGAAAAACTCGGCGCAAAGCCCGGCGAGACTTTGCTCTTCGTCGCCGACCGCTGGCAGACCGCGCTCGAGGCCCTGGGCGCGGTCCGGCTCAAGCTCGCCGAGCTGCTCGAGATCCCCCGCGAGGGCTGGGCCTTCCTCTGGGTGGTGGACTTCCCCCTCCTCGAGTGGGACGACGAGGCCGAGGGCTGGACCTACATGCACCACCCCTTCACCATGCCGAACCCCGAGGACCTGCCCTACCTCGAGACCGATCCTGGCCGGGTGCGGGCGCTCGCCTACGACCTGGTCTTAAACGGCGTCGAGATCGGCGGGGGCTCGATCCGTATCCACCGCATGGACCTGCAAAAGCGCATGTTCGAGGTGCTCGGGATCGGCGAGGAGGAGGCCGAGGCCAAGTTCGGCTTCTTCCTCGAGGCGCTGACCTACGGGGCGCCGCCCCACGGCGGGATCGCCTGGGGGCTCGACCGGCTCCTCGCGCTGATGACCGATAGCCCCTCGATCCGCGAGGTCATCCCCTTCCCCAAGAACAAGGCCGGGCGGGACCCCCTGACCGGCGCCCCGAGCCCCGTCTCCGAGGCCCAGCTCGCGGAGCTCGGGCTCAAGGTGGTGGTATGAGGCTCCCCTACCTCCTGGTGGACGCCTTCACCCGCACCCCGGGGACCGGCAACCGGGTGGCGATTTTCCCCGACGCCCGGGGCCTCTCCGAGGCCGACGCCGCCAAGATCACCGGCCGGCTCGGGGTTCGCGAGGCGGCCCTGGTGGCCGGCGGCGAGGGCGACGTCTTCGACGTCCGCTACCTCACCCCCGGGGGCGAGATCGAGTTCGCCGGCGCCGCCACCATCGCGCTGGCGCTCGCGCTCCTCCAGGAGGGCATCGCCAAGGCGGGGAGCGAGAAGCTCTTCTTTCGCACGCCGGGCGAGACCGTGCCGGTGGTGATCCACTACCGGGGCGACGAGCCGGTGGAGGCGGTGATGCGGGAGCCCGCCCCCCGGTTCAAGAACCCGCCCACCTACGCCGAGCTCCGCTCGGTGATGGAGGCGCTCGGCGCGGACGAGCGCTACCTGCACCGGGGCCTGCCGGTGGGGGTGGCCTACACTGGGCTTTGGTCGCTCTTCTTGCCGATGGTCGCCCCCGGGATGGTGGACGCGCTCGAGCCCGATCCCGGGAAGCTCGCCGAGCTCTCCGAGCGGCTCGGGGTCGCCACCTTCCACCCCTACGCCCCGATGGGCCCCCGCACCTACTACGCCCGCGACTTCGCCCCCGCCCTCGGCATTCCCGAGGACCCGGTGACGGGGAGCGCGAACGGCGCGCTCGCCGCCCTTCTCGCCCGGGCCGGGGTGGTCCCCCGGCGCGAGGGCGAGGTGGTGATCACCGTGCTCCAGGGCCACCACCTCGGGGTTCCCGGGGAGGTGCGGGTGCGGGTCGAGTACACCGCAAGCGGCGAGCCCTACGCGGTCTACGTCGGGGGGAGCGCGGCGATCGCCGAGCGGGGCGTGCTCGAGCTATGATCCGCCTGGTCTTCATCGACGCCGACGGCACCCTGGTGGGAAGCCAGGGGGTACCCGACTGCGCTTGGGAGGCGATCGAGAAGGCGCGCGAAAAGGGGCTCGCGCTGGCCCTCTCCACCGGCCGGCTGGCCCGGGGCAAGACCCTCGCGTACGCGAAGAGGCTCGATCCCAAGGGCTACCACATCTTCCAGTCGGGGGCGGTGGTCCTCGACGGCCGGGGCGAGGTGGCCCGGGCCTGGCGGCTCCCCCAGACCCCCTACCACCGGGCGGTGGACCTCGCCCGCCGGGAGGCGGCGGCGCTCGAGGCCTACGCCGCCGGTGGGGGCTTCTACGCTGAGCGGAGCTCCCGCCTCCTCGATGCCCACGCCGAGCTGATCGGGGTCGAGCCGGAGCTTCGCAACCTGCACCGGGTCTTCTTCGAGGCCCCTGTGGTGCGGGCCCAGTTCGTGGTCGAAACCGGGCGCTGGCCCGCACTGCGCCCAGAAGTGGCGGGGCTCGGCCTCGACCTCCACGAGGCCACCAGCCCGGCCACCCCGGGGATCGTCTACGCCTCGCTCACCGCCCCAGGGGTGGGTAAGCTGAGGGCCGCCCGCTACGTCGCTGAGCAGCTCGGCGTCGACCTCGCCCGCGAGGCGGCAGCGGTGGGTGACGGCAAGAACGACCTCGAGCTCCTCCGGGCGGTGCGCTTCGGCGTCGCCATGGGAAACGCGCCGGAGGAAGTCAAGGCTGCCGCCGACCTCGTCGTTCCGCCCGCCGACGAATGCGGCCTCGCCCAGGCCCTGGAAGCGATATGGCGCCTAAAGGACTCGTAGCCTTCGACCTCGACGGCACCCTCCTCGACCGCGAGGGGCGCTTCCTCCCCGACGCCCCCAGGGTGATCGCGGCGCTAAAGGACGCGGGCTACAAGCTCGCGGTGAACACCGGACGCCTGGGAGCGGGCTTCGCCCTGGAGGCGGCCCGCCGGCTCGACGAGAAGGGCCTGCACCTCTTCTCCGACGGCGCCCTGATCGCCGACGCCCTAGGCCGCCCCGAGCGCCTCTACCCCTTTTCCGAGGAGGCCACCCGGCGCCTCTACCGCGTGCTGAAAGCCCGCCCGCTTCCCGCCGACATCATCACCGAAAGCCGGGTCCGGCTCTACCTGCCCGAGAGTCCGCCCGCCTACCTCGAGTGGCACGTGGAGCGGACCGGCACCCCCGCCTTTCCCGCCCCACCGGAGGCGGTGCTCCGCTCGCCGCCGCTCGTGGTCTGGCTCGCCGGCGTGCCCGAGCCGGACTGGGCCGAGGTCGAGCGCGAGCTCGACGGCCTCTTCCACACCGAGCTCCACGGCTCCTACGAGGGGAAGCTCTTCGTCGGGCTCAAGTCGAAGGACCGGAACAAGGGTACCGGCCTCCTCGAGCTCGCCGAACTCTACGGCATCCCGCGGGAACGCACGGTGATGGTGGGCGACGGGGTGAACGACCTCTCCGCCCTCGAGGTCGCGGGCCTCGGGATCGCGGTGAAGGGCGGCTCCGAGGCGGCGCAGGCGGCCGCCGACCGGGTGGTCGCCTCCCCGGAGGAGGGCGGCCTCTTCGAGCTTCTGGACGCGATCCGCTCGCGGCTTGGGTAAACGGATGTTTCGTGCCAGGCTGCGCCGTTTCGGGAGTCGGGGCACGACTCTAAGGTCCGACCAAGCCGCGTTAAACTGACCCCATGCGCCGCGTGTTCATCGAGGAGATCGCAAGCTACGAGGGCCAGGAGGTGAAGCTCCTCGGCTGGCTCTTTAACCGCCGCTCCAAGGGGAAGATCCACTTCCTCATCGTCCGGGACGGCACCGGATTCTTGCAGGCCACGGTCTTCAAAGGCAACGTCGACGAGGAGACCTTCCGCGAGGCCGACCACCTGCCCCAGGAGACCGCGCTCGAGCTCACCGGCCGCGTCAAGGCCGACCCCCGGGCGCCGGGGGGCTACGAGCTCGAGGTCACCGGCCTGAAGGTGATCTCGAAGCCCCTCGAGGAATACCCCATCACCAAGAAGGACCACGGGATCGACTTCCTCCTGGACCACCGCCACCTCTGGCTCCGCCACCGGCGGCCCTGGGCGGTGATGCGGATTCGGGACGAGCTCGAGCGGGCGACCCACGACTTCTTCGCAGAGCGCCACTTCCTCCGCTTCGACGCCCCCATCCTCACCCCGAGTGCGGTGGAGGGCACCACCGAGCTTTTCGAGGTCGAGCTCTTCGACGGGGAAAAGGCCTACCTCTCCCAGTCCGGCCAGCTCTACGCCGAGGCCGGGGCCCTCGCCTACGGTCGGGTCTACACCTTTGGGCCCACGTTCCGCGCCGAGCGCTCGAAAACCCGGCGGCACCTGCTTGAGTTCTGGATGGTCGAGCCCGAGGCTGCCTTTATGACCCACGAGGAAAACCTCAAGCTCCAGGAGGAGTACGTGAGCTACCTGGTGGCCCGGGTGCTCGAAAACCGGGCGCGGGAGCTCGAGCTCATCGAACGCGATCCCAAGAAGCTCGAACCCGCCGCCCAGGGCGACTATCCCCGGCTTACCTATAAGGAAGCGATCGAACTGCTCGAAAAAATCGCCGAGGACGAGGGGGTCGAGCCCATCCCCTACGGCGAGGACTTCGGCGCCCCCCACGAGACCGCGATCAGCAAGCAGTTCGACCGCCCGGTCTTCATCGAGAAATACCCCGCCAAGATCAAGGCCTTCTACATGCAGCCCGATCCCGAGGACCCCGAGCTCGTCCTGAACGACGACCTCCTCGCCCCCGAGGGCTACGGCGAGATCATCGGGGGCTCCGAGCGCATCTGGGACCTTGAGCTTTTGAAAAAGCGGATTCAGGAGCGCGGCCTGCCCGAGGAGGTCTACGACTGGTACCTCGACCTCCGTAAGTTCGGGAGCGTGCCCCACGCGGGCTTTGGCCTCGGCCTCGAGCGCACCGTGGCCTGGATCGCGGGGCTTTCCCACGTGCGCGAAGCGATCCCCTTTCCGCGCACCTACACGCGGCTCAGGCCCTGAGTTTGTTTTGTAGTTGGTTTTTGTGAAAGTGGTTTGTTGCCTCAGTTCGTGAATCTTTTCACGCAACAAGCCAAAACCCTTACCTGTTCCCTCCCACGGCTGGAAGAGATGGTTTCAGGTAAGGGGCATCCCCCACCCGCCAGCCCGTAAAGCGGGCAGGAAACCCGAGCGAAGCGAGGCCCATCTCGCGTCACCTCCCCTGCGTACCGCAGGTCCGTGATAGGAAGGACCCACGGCCAGGCACAAGCCGGGCCCGGCCTTACCCAGCCTTGAGGGAGACTCCCTTTTCCGCGAGCTTGACGAAGGAAGCGTGCACCCGGGGGTCGTCGGTGAGCTCGGGGTGGAAGGTGGTCACCATGGCGCGCTCGCCCGCGAGGAAGACCGGATCCCCGCGGTAGCTAGCGAGCACCCGGAGCCCCTCCCCTACCCGGGTGATCACCGGCGCGCGGATGAAGATCGCGTGGAAGGGGCGGTCGAAACCCTCGATCTCAAGGTCGGTCTCGAAGGACTCCACCTGGCGGCCGTAGGCGTTCCGGGCCACGCTCATGTCGAGCACGCCGAGCCGGGGCTGGTCGGGGTAGCCCTCGATCTCCCGGGCCAGCCAGATCGCCCCGGCGCAGGTGCCCCAGAGGGCGAGCGTGCCCTCCTGGTAGCGGCGGCGGGCCTCCTCCTCTACCCCGTACTCCCGGGCCAGCTTTCCGATGGTGGTGGACTCCCCGCCGGGGATCACCAGTCCCGAGACGCCGGCGAGGTCCCCCGCCCTCCGCACCCGGCGGGTAGGGACGCCCATTTTCTGGAACATGAGCTCGTGCTCGCGGAAATCGCCCTGGACCGCCAGAATCCCGATCATCGCCCCTATCCTGCGGCTTTGCCCGAAGGGCGTCAAGGGTGCTTTGCACTGGGTTTTGTGAACAGAGTAAGCAGCCCTGTTCGTGAAATATTTCACTCATAGGGCGAAAGAAGAAGCGGGGCCGAAAGCCCCGCCCAAGCGCGTTTTTTACCAGCCGCGCTTTGCGAGCCGCTCCTCCTCGGGGATCAGGTCGATGTTGATCCCCACCATGGGCTCGCCCAGGTCCTCGCTCACCTCGGCCAGGACCTCGGGGTCGTCGTAGTGGGTGACCGCGCGCACGATCGCCCGGGCGCGCTTTCTGGGATCGCCGGACTTGAAGATCCCCGACCCCACGAAGACCCCCTCCATCCCGAGGTGCATCATCAAGGCCGCGTCCGCCGGGGTGGCGACGCCGCCAGCGGCGAAGTTCACCACCGGGAGCTTGCCGTGCTCGTGGACCCACTTGACCAAGTCCAGGGGAGCCTGGAGCTCCTTGGCCGCGGCCGGGAGCTCGTCCTCCCGTAGGGACTGGAGCCAGCGGATCTGCTTCCACATCCGCCGGGCGTGGCGCACTGCCTCGACCACGTTGCCGGTGCCGGCCTCGCCCTTGGTGCGGATCATCGCCGCCCCCTCGGCAATCCGGCGGAGGGCCTCACCGAGGTCCCGGGCCCCGTTCACGAAGGGCACCTTGAAGGCCCACTTGTCGATGTGGTGCTCCTCGTCGGCCGGGGTAAGCACCTCGGACTCGTCGATGAAGTCGACGCCCAGCGCCTCCAGGATCATGGCCTCGGCGAAGTGGCCGATCCGGACCTTGGCCATGACCGGGATGCTGACCGCCGCCATGATCTCCTTGATCTTCTTGGGGTCGGCCATCCGGGCCACCCCGCCCTGGGCGCGGATGTCGGCGGGGACCCGCTCCAGCGCCATCACCGCCACCGCCCCCGCCTCCTCGGCGATCTCCGCCTGCTCGGGGGTGGTGACGTCCATGATGACGCCGCCCTTGAACATCTCCGCGAACCCAGTCTTGACCTTGAGCGTACCCTTTGCTTCCATGGCTCCTCCGCTACCTCGGTAGATAGGTGATGGGGTTTACGGTACGCCCGCCCACGCGGATCTCGAAGTGGAGGTGAACGCCGTAGGCCCCGCGACCCGAGGCACCGACGTAGCCGATCACCTGGCCCCGCTTGACGTACTGGCCCGGGCGCACCGCGAGGCGCAGCATGTGGGCGTAGAGGGTTTCGACGCCCCCGCCGTGGTCGATGCGGACGTACCTCCCGTAGTAATAGCCCCAGCCGGCGAAGATCACCCGGCCCTCCTTGGCGGCGTAGATGGGGGTCCCGGCGGGGGCGGCGAGGTCGATGCCGTGGTGGAAGTTGCTGCCCGCCACCCAGATGCGGCGGTAGCCGTAGTAGCTGGTGATGCGAAAGCGGGTGAGCGGCCACTGGAAGCCCTTGAGGGAGGCCTTCCCCGGGCGGTAGCTCACCTGCTTGAGCCGGGCCCTGCGGCGGGCCTGCTCGGCGAGCCAGCGACGGCGCCGCTCGGCAGCGAGGCGGCGCTCTTCCTCCCGCTTCTTCTCGAGCTCGGCGTAGACCTCCCGGGCGAGCACCCCGGGGATCAACACCAGGTCACCGGGCTTGAGCTCGAGGGGATCCCTCACCCCGTTGGCCCGGGCCAGGGCGCCGACGTCGAGCCCGTACTGCCGGGCGAGATCGGCGAGGGTCTTCCCCGGACCGAGCACCACGATCCGCCCCTTCTCCCCCTCGGGGACCAGCAAGGTCGCGCCGAGCGGGATCCGGTCGAGGCTCTTCAGGGTGGGGTTGGCGGAGACGAGCTCGAGCACGCTGAGCCCAAAGCGCTTCGCGATCCGCTCGAGGGTGTCGCCCTTCTTCACCACGTAGCGCCGCACCCCGGGCGGAAGGCGCGGCCCCTCCCCACGCTCGACCCGGTAGGGGATCACCAGCTCCTGGCCCGGCTGGATGCGCCAGGTCTTGAGCCCGCTCGCCTTCTTGATCGCCTCCACCGAGCTCCCGTAGGCGGAGGCGAGCGCCGCCAGCGCCTCCCCTGGCCGCACCGTGTGCAAGGCCCGGGCCTCGGTGACCGCGCTAAGCGCGTCCCAAACCCGGGCCTCGGGCTCGAGCACCACCTCTACCCGCCCCACCTGGGCGGCGTAGTCGGCGATCAGCTTCTGCGGCGTAAAAGGCAGACCCGCGACCAAACCCGCCAGCATCCAGTTGCGCAGTCCACCGCCGGTCACGGGCCCCCTCCCCACGAAGGGCAGTATACCCCTAGCGCGCCGCCAAAGTCGCCAGGAACTCGGCGTTCGACTTGGTCTTGGCAAGGCGCGATAGGAGCATCTCCATCGCCTCGGCAGGATCCATGTCGGCAAGCACCTTGCGCAGGAGCCAGATCTTGTGAAGCGCCTCCTCGCCGAGGAGGAGCTCCTCGCGCCTCGTCCCCGACTTCAGGATGTCGATCGCCGGGAAGATGCGGCGCTCCTCGAGCCTCCGCGAAAGGTGGAGCTCCATGTTGCCGGTGCCCTTGAACTCCTCGAAGATCACGTCGTCCATCCGGCTCCCGGTTTCCACCAGGGCGGTGGCCAGGATGGTGAGCGAGCCGCCGCCCCGGATGTTCCGGGCCGCGCCCAAGAACTTTTTCGGGAAGTGGAGCGCCGCCGAGTCGAGACCGCCCGAGAGGGTGCGGCCGGTGGGCGGGGTCACCAGGTTGTTGGCCCGCGCCAGGCGGGTGATCGAGTCGAGGAGGATCATTACGTGCCCGCCTTCCTCGACGATGCGCTTTGCCCGCTCGTGGACGAACTCGGCCACCCGGATGTGGTTCTGGGGCGGCTCGTCGAAGGTGCTCGCGATCACCTCGACGCCCTCGACCTCCTCCCGGAAGTCGGTGACCTCCTCCGGGCGCTCGTCGATGAGGAGCACAATGACCTTAATGTCCGGCTCGTTTTGCACCACCGCCCGGGCGATCTTCTTGAGCAGGGTGGTCTTACCGGCCTTGGGCGGCGCCACGATCAGCCCGCGCTGGCCGCGGCCGATGGGCGCGAGCAGGTCGATGACCCGGGTGGCGAGCTCGTTCGGATCGGTCTCGAGCTTGATCTTCTTGTCCGGGAACTGGGGGATGAGCTCGTCGAACTTGGGGCGCTTCTTGGCCGCCTCCGGGTCCAGGCCGTTCACCGCCTCGACCCGGATCAGGGTGCCGTAGCGCTCGTTGTCCCGGGGCGCCCGCGCCCGGCCCACCACGTAGTCCCCGCTCCTGAGGGCGAACTGCTTGATCAGCCCGGCGGAGACGATCACGCTCCGGGAATCAAGGTTGTAAGCGTTCTCCTGGAGGAAGCCGTAGCCGTCGGGGCTGATCTCCAGGTAGCCCTTGGCGAGCTGAAGGCCCTCCCCTTCGGCCTCCTTCTCCAGGAGGGCCATCACCAGCTCGTCCTTCTTCATCCGCTTGTAGTTCTCGATGCCGGCCTTGGCGGCGATCAGGTGCAGCTCGGGGAGGATCTTGCTCGAAAGCTCCTGAAAGGAGAGCTTCGCGAGCTTCTCCTCGCCGCGCTTTTTCTGGGCGTTCTTCGTCTTCGTCGTCATGGCTTTAACCTTGGTGCGCCCGCCGCCAGTCCTCGAGGAAGCGGGCGATACCCGCGTCGGTGAGGGGGTGCTTCACCAGCTGCTTCATCACCTTATAAGGAACTGTCGCGATATCGGCGCCGGCCAGCGCGGCCTCGACCACGTGCCGGGGTTGGCGGATGCTGGCCGCGATGATCTTGGTCTCGATGCCGTGGATGCCGAAGGCCTCGGCGATCTCGCGCACCAGCCCCACGCCGTCGCCACCGATGTCGTCGATGCGGCCGAGGAAGGGGCTCACGTAGCGGGCACCGGCCCGGGCAGCGAGGAGCGCCTGAGGAAGCGAGAAGACCAGGGTCATGTTGACCGGGATGCCCTCCTCGGCGAGCCTACGGGTCGCCGCCAGGCCTTCCGGGGTCACGGGGATCTTGATCACCACGTGCCCCGAAAGCCGGGCGAGCTCCCGGGCCTCGGCCACCATGCCCTCGGTGTCGGTGGCGATCACCTCGGCCGAGACCGGGCCCTTGACGATCTCGGCGATCTCGATCACCACCTCCTTGAGGTCGCGGCCGCTCTTCGCAACCAGCGTGGGGTTGGTGGTGACGCCGGAAAGCACGCCCCACCCCGCGATTTCACGGATCTCCTCGATTTCGGCGGTGTCCAGGTAGAACTCCATCTTGGCCTCGCTTTGCCTTTCGGGGGTTTTTGGGAACACCGGCTTGCTTGCAGCTTAAAACCGCGCTTTGCTAGGATGCTTCTCGAACCGCCGGTCTTCCGGGGGTTCATTATAGCGCCGCTAGGCGAAGATTGTAAAGGCTACGACGGGGAGGAGTAGGCGCGGGGCGCCCTCAACAGCGAGTCCGGGAGGGTGGAAGCCGGATGAGGGTCCGCGCCGAAGATCGCCCCCGAGCCGCGGGAGGAAAGGGGTTTCCCCCGAGTAATGCCCGCCGGGTGCGCCCGTGATAGCGCGAAATGAGCGCGAAGGAGGCTTGTAGCCTGTAGCTTGTGGCTTGTAGAACTTGGAATCTTTATTCCACAAGCCACAGGCCACGCGCCACAAGCCCCCTTCGAAGCGCGGTGGTACCGCGGGGCTAGGCGCCTCGTCCGCGCGCGAAAGCGCGCGGGCTTTTTCGTGGGAGGTGACGATGCGGTTTTCAGAGGTCAAAAAGCCCAACTTTCCGAAGCTCGAAGAGGAGATCCTGACTTTCTGGAAGGAAAACCGGATTTTCCAAAAGAGCCTGGAGCAGCGCCGGGGTCGGCCCCAGTACACCTTCTACGAAGGCCCGCCGACGGCGAACGGCCGGCCCGGGGTCCACCACGCCCAGGCCCGGAGCTACAAGGACCTCTTCCCCCGCTTCAAGACGATGCAGGGCTACTACGTGCCCCGCAAGGCGGGCTGGGACACCCACGGGCTCCCGGTGGAGCTCGAGGTGGAGAAAAAGCTCGGGCTCAAGAACAAGAAGGACATCGAGCGCTACGGGATCGCCGAGTTCAACAAGGCCTGCAAGGCCTCGGTGCTCGAGTACGAGAAGGAGTGGGAGCGCTTCACCGAGCGCATCGCCTTCTGGGTGGACCTCGACGACGCCTACTACACCTTCGACAAGGACTACATCGAGTCGATCTGGTGGAGCCTGAAGGAACTTTGGAAGAAGGACCTCCTCTACCGGGACTACAAGGTCGTCCCCTACTGCCCCCGCTGCGGCACCCCGCTTTCCTCCCACGAGGTGGCCGAGGGCTACAAGGAGATCAGCGACCCCTCGGTCTACGTCCGCTTCCCCTTGAAAGAGCCGGAAAGGCTCGGGCTCCCCGAGAAGACGAGCCTCCTCATCTGGACCACCACCCCCTGGACGCTGACCGCGAACGTCGCCGCCGCCGTCCACCCCGAGTTCACCTACGCCGCCTTCGACCGCGGGGAGGAGGTGCTCGTTCTGGAAGAAGAGCTCGGGAAAAAGCTCCTCGGGGAGGAGACCCCGGTCCTTGCCCGGTTCAAGGGCCGGGAGCTCGAGGGGCTCAAGTACGAGCCCCCCTATCGCTTCGTCGAGCCGGAAAAGCCCGCCCACTTCGTGGTGCTCGCCGAGTACGTCTCCAAGGAGGACGGCACCGGCATCGTCCACCAGGCCCCGGCGTTTGGTGCCGAGGACATGGAGGTGGCCCGGGCGTACGGACTCCCGGTCCTGATCACCGTGGACGAGGACGGCAAGCTCATGGTCGGGCCCTATAAGGGGCTTTTCTTCCGGGACGCGAACCGTGAGATCATCCAGGACCTGAAAGAAAGGGGCCTGCTCTTTAAACGGGAGGAGATCGTCCACAGCTACCCCCACTGCTGGCGCTGCAAGACGCCCCTCATGTACTACGCCACCGAGACCTGGTTCATCCAAAACACCCGCTACAAAGATAGGCTGATCGCGAAGAACGAGGAGATCAACTGGATCCCGCCCCACATCAAGACCGGCCGCTACGGCGAGTGGCTGAAAAACCTTACCGACTGGGCGCTCTCCCGAAACCGCTACTGGGGCACGCCGCTTCCGGTCTGGGTATGCGAGGACTGCGGCCACGAGCACCTGGTGGGCTCGTTCGAAGAGCTCAAAGAGCGCGCCCGCGAGGACGTGGACCCCACCTCCCCGAGCTTCGACCCCCACCGCCCCTACGTGGACGGGATCACCCTGGCCTGCGAGAAGTGCGGCGGGGTGATGCGCCGGGTCCCCTACGTGATCGACGTCTGGTACGACTCCGGCGCGATGCCCTTTAGCCAGTTCCACTACCCCTTCGAAAACCAGGAGACCTTTAGAAAGAGCTTCCCCGCCGACTTCATCTCTGAGGCGATCGACCAGACCCGGGGCTGGTTCAATAGCCTCCACCAGCTCGGGGTGATGCTCTTCGACTCGGTGGCCTTCAAGAACGTGATCTGCCACGGCCACATCCTGGACGAAAAGGGCGAGAAGATGTCCAAGTCCAAGGGGAACGTGGTCGACCCCTGGGAGATCATCAACCGCTTCGGCGCCGACGCCCTGCGCTGGTACATCTACGTCGCTGCCCCGCCGGAGGCATCCCGGCGCTTTGGGCCGAACCTCGTCCAGGAAGCGCTCCGCGACTACTTCCTGACGCTCTGGAACGTCTACAGCTTCTTCGTCACCTACGCGAACCTCGACCAGCCCGACCTGAAAAACCGGCCGCCGGTGGAAAAGCGCCCGGAGATGGACCGCTGGCTGGTGGCCCGGGTGCAAAAGCTCGTTGAGGAAGTCACCGAGGGACTCGAGGCCTACGACCCCACCACCCCGGCCCGCAAACTCCGGGACTTCGTGGTGCGGGACCTCTCCCAGTGGTACGTGCGGAGAAACCGCCGGCGCTTTTGGAAAAACGAGGACGCGCCTGACCGGGAATCGGCCTACGCCACGCTCTGGGAGGCGCTCATCGCGGTGACGTTGCTCACCGCGCCCTTCACGCCGTTCTTGGCGGAGGCGCTCTGGCAGAACCTGATGCGCCGGGTGGACGAGGGCGCCCCTGAGAGCGTGCACCTCGCCGACTGGCCCGAGGTACAAAGGGAATACCTCGACGAGGAGCTGATCCAGGCGATGGCGGCGGTGATCCAGGCGGTGGAACTCGCCCGCGGCGCCCGCGCCCGGGCCGGGGTGAAGACCCGCACCCCGCTCCCGCTCCTCCGCCTGGTGGCGCCGAACGAGGCCGAGCGGGAGGCGCTCCGCCACTTCGCCGAGGAGATCAAGGACGAGCTGAACGTCAAGGCGCTTGAAGTCCTCTCCCCCAGCGAGGCCGAGGTCACCTACGTGGTGAAGCCGAACCTGCCGAAGCTCGGGCCCAAGTACGGGAAGAAGCTCGGCGCGATCCGAAAGGCGCTGGCCGAGGCCGACGCGAACCAGCTCGCGGCGAGGGCACTCGCGGGCGAGCCGGTGGCGCTCGAGCTCGAAGGGGAAACCCTCGTGCTCGAGCCCGACGAGCTCCTGGTCGAGGCCCGGGCGCCCGAGGGCTTCGCCGCCCTGGCCAAGGGCGGTTTCGTGGCCGCGCTGGACACCCGGGTGGACGAGGGACTCCTGCTCGAAGGCCTTGCCCGCGACCTGATCCGGCTCATCCAGCAGGGCCGGAAGGAGATGGACCTCTTCGTGGCTGACCGGATCCGCGTGCGCTACCGGGCGAGCGGCAGGTACGCCGAGGCGCTCAAGGCCCACGCCGACCGCATCGCCGAGGAAACCCTAGCGGTGGAGCTCACCCCCGGCGAGCCCGAAGGCCACCAGGTCCAGGTCGAGGACGAGTACGGCAAGGCCGTGATCGGGATCGAGCGGGCCTCGTCCTAGCCCGAGGCCCGCTTTTCCACCTCGGCCTGGGCGGCGGCGAGGCGGGCGGTAAGTACCCGGTAGGGCGAGGCCGAGACGTAGTCGAGCCCAAGCCGGGCGGCAAACTTCACCGAGTGCGCCTCGCCGCCGTGCTCGCCGCAGAGGCCGAGCTTCAGGTCGGGGTTTTTCTCCCGCCCCTCCTGGACCGAGAGGGCGAGCAATCGGCCGACCCCTTCCTCGTCGAGCCGCTCGGTGGGGTCGTAGGGGAAGACCCGCGCCTCCAGGTAGTCGGGGAGGAACTTCCCGGCGTCGTCCCGGGAGATGCCGTAGGTGAGCTGGGTGAGGTCGTTGGTGCCGTAGCTGAAGAACTCCACGAGCGGCGCGATCCTGGCCGAGGCAAGGGCGGCGCGGGGGGTTTCGATCATCGTCCCCAGCGGGATGCGGAAGCCGTAGCGCTCGAAGACGGGCTCGAGCCGCTCGAACGCCTGTTCCACCTCGCGGGCGTCGCTGATCAAGGGGAGCATCGCCTCCGGCCGGGGGTCGTACCCTTCGGCCCTGAGCTCCCGGGTGGCGGCCAGAAGGGCCTCGAGCTGCATGGTGAGGATCTCGGGACGGATCAAGAGGAGCCGAATGCCGCGGAAGCCGAGCATGGGGTTTTGCTCGGCGAGCGCCCGCACCTGCTTGAGGAGTTTGGCCTCCCCGGGGGCGAGGGCGCCCTGGGCCTCCTTGCGCTCGAGCTCAACGAGCGGCGGCAGGAACTCGTGAAGCGGGGGGTCGAGGAAGCGGATCGTCACCGGCAGGCCGTCCATCGCCCGGAGGATGCCCTTGAAGTCGCGCTTTTGGTAATCGAAGAGCCGCTTGAGGGCGACCTTGGCCTCGGCTTCGTCGTCGGCAAGGATCAAGGCGCGCATCCAGCGGAGCTTCTCCTCTTCGAAGAACATGTGCTCGGTGCGCACGAGCCCGATCCCCTCGGCCCCGAGCTCCCGCGCCTTCTTCGCGTCCTCGGGGGTGTCGGCGTTGGCCCGCACGCCGAGCGTCCGGATCCGGTCGGCCCAGGAAAGGAGCCGCTCCAGCTCCTCCCCCGCCCCGGACTCAAGCAACGCGACCTCCCCCAGGTACACCGCGCCGGTGCTCCCGTCGATGCTGATCACGTCGCCCTCTTTGAGCTCGTGCTCTCCGAGGAAGAAACGCTTCTTCTCGGGTTCGACGCGAAGGCCGGCGGTGCCCACCACCGCCGGCACCCCCATTCCCCGGGCCACCACCGCCGCGTGGCTGGTCATGCCACCCCGGGCGGTAAGGATCCCCTTGGCCAGGAACATCCCGGTGATGTCCTCGGGGCTGGTCTCGGTGCGCACCAGGATCACGTCGAAGCCCCGGGCGGTCCAGTCCTCGGCGGCCTCGGGGGAGAGTACCGCGTGCCCCACCGCCGCCCCCGGGCTCGCGGGCAGGCCCCGGGCCACCGGCTCGGGGGCGGACGCGGGGTCTACCCGGGCCCGCAAGAGCGCGGGCAAGCTGCCCGCGTCCACCTTCAAAAGCGCCTCCTCCTCGCTGAGGAGCCCTTCGTCTACCAGATCCACCGCGATCCGCACCGCGGCCTCGGGCGTCCGCTTGCCCGCCCGGCTCTGGAGGAGGTAGAGCTTGCCCCGCTCGACGGTGAACTCGAAGTCCTGCATGTCCCGGAAGTGGGCCTCGAGCTTCTCCGCCACCGCCGCGATCTCGGCGTATAGCGCCGGGTTTTCCTCCTTGAGCCGGGAAAGGGGCTCTGGGGTCCGCACCCCCGCCACCACGTCCTCCCCCTGGGCGTTCTTCAGGTACTCGCCGTAGAGCTCCTTCCTCCCGGTCGCGGGATTCCGGGTAAACCCCACGCCGGTCCCCGAGTCCTCGCCCAGGTTGCCGAACACCATCGCCTGAACGTTCACCGCGGTGCAGAGGTCCTCGGGGATCTGGTAGTGGCGCCGGTAGACCCGGGCCCGGGGGTTATCCCAGCTCCTAAACACCGCGAGCACCGCCTGCCTTAGCTGCTCCCAAGGATCCTCGGGGAAGCGGTGGCCGCGCTCCTCGATGGCCCGCTTGAAGCGGGCGGCGAGCTCGGCGAGGTCCTCGGCGGAGAGGTCGAGGTCGCGCTCGGCGCCGCGCTCGGCCTTCATCGCCTCGAGCAGGTTCGCGAAGACCTCGGCCTCGACCCCGAGCACCACCTCGCCGTACATCGCGAGGAGCCTGCGGTAGGCGTCCCAGGCGAAACGGGGGTTTTGGGTGGCGGCCGCGAGCCCCTCCACGACCTGCTCGGTGAGCCCGAGGTTCAGGATCGTGTCCATCATGCCGGGCATCGAGACCGGCGCCCCCGAACGCACCGAGACCAAAAGGGGAAGCCCGGCCCCGCCGAAGGCCCGGCCGGTCGCCTCCTCGAGCGCAGCGATCCCCTTTTCCACCTCGTCCCAAAGCCCCTCGGGCACCCGCCCGGAGCGGTGGAAGTGCCGGCAGGCCTCGGTGGTGATGGTGAAGCCCGGGGGCACCGGGAACCCCGCCCGGGCCATCTCGGAAAGCGCGTACCCCTTGCCCCCGAGAAGCTCCCGCCCGAGTCCCCCGGCCTCTTCGAAGCGGTAGATGAAAGGCATCCCCGCCCCCTAGAC
>WFXV01000157.1 GCA_015490435.1 Thermaceae bacterium | reverse complement strand
GGGATGAAGTGATCCCGCACCCCCCCGCCCAGGAAGACCGCTCCCGGCCGGCTCTTGGCCGCGAGCCGCTCGCCGAGGACCGCGTCCTTGCCCTCGTGGATCGGCTCGCGGCCAAGAACCGGCCGGGAGCGGTCTTCCTGGGCGGGGGGGTGCGGGATCACTTCATCCCCGCGATCGTGGACGCGCTCGCCTCCCGGGGCGAGTTCCTCACCGCCTACACCCCTTACCAGGCGGAGGCGAGCCAGGGGATCCTGCAGGCGATCTTCGAGTACCAGACGATGATCGCCGAGCTCACCGGACTCGAGGTTGCGAACGCCTCGCTCTACGATGGCGCGAGCGCCCTCGCCGAGGGGGTCTTGCTCGCGCTCCGGGCCACCCGGCGGATGGGGGTCCTGGTGAGCCAGGGGGTGCACCCCGAGTACCGGGCGGTGCTCCGCACCTACCTCGATGCGGTGGGTGCCGAGGCCGAGGAGATTGGGCTTTCGGGCGATCGCACCCCGGTGTTCGAGGTGGGTGACGACGTGGGCGCGGTGGTGGTCCAGAGCCCGAACTTCCTCGGCGCGATCGAGTCCTACGCCGCGCTGGCCGAGGCCGCCCACGCCGCCGGGGCCCTTCTCGTCGCGGTGGTGGACCCGCTCTCCCTTGCGGTGCTCAAGCCCCCCGGGGAGCAGGGCGCGGACATCGCCGTCGGCGAGGGGCAGCCGCTCGGGAACCCGATGAGCTTTGGCGGCCCCCACTTCGGCTTCATCGCGGTTCGGGAGGCGCTTTTACGCCAGCTTCCCGGGCGGCTCGTCTCGATGACCGAGGACGCCGAGGGGCGCCGGGGCTTCGTGCTCGCGCTCTCCGCCCGGGAGCAGCACATCCGCCGGGCCAAGGCCAAGTCCAACATCACCACCAACGCCCAAAACGCCGCCCTCCGGGCGACGATCTACCTGGCGGCGCTCGGGCCTTTGGGCCTTCGGGAAGTGGCGATCGCGGCGGCGGCGAACGCCCGCCGGCTTTACGAGCTCTTGCTCGAGGCGCCGGGGGTCGAGCCCCTGACCCGGCCGCCCTTTTTCGCCGAGTTCGCCCTAAGGCTCCCGCGCCCGCCCGAGGAGGTGCGGCGGGAGCTCGCCGAGGCCGGCTTCCACGGGGCCTATCCCATCCCCGAGTACGGCGAGGACGCGGCGCTCTTCGCCGCCAGCGAGCGGATGGACGAGGACGCGCTCATGGCCTTCGCCCGGGCCTTCTTCGTGGCGGTGGGAGGGTAGCGATGGGTTTTTGCTGGCCGGAAGACTTCCCCCTGATCTTCGAGCGCTCCCGCGAGGGCCGGCGGGGGGTGCGGCCGCCGGGGACGAGGGACGCGGACGCCAAGGCGCTCTTTGGCGAGGAGAACCTACGCGCGCGAGCGCCCCGGCTGCCCGAGGTGGACGAGCTCACCGTGGTGCGCCACTACACCAACCTCTCCCGGCGCCAGGTGGGGGTGGACACCACCTTCTATCCCCTGGGTTCTTGCACCATGAAATATAACCCCAGGGTCCTCGAGGCGGCGGCGGCCCGGTTTGCGGGCCTCCACCCCTACCAGGACCCCGAGAGCGCGCAAGGGGCGCTCGAGCTCATGTACGAGCTCGGCGAGTACCTGAAGGCGCTCACCGGGATGGACGCGGTCACCCTCCAGCCCGCGGCCGGGGCCCACGGCGAGCTCACCGGCATCCTGGTCATCCGCGCCTACCACAAGGACCGCGGCGAGGCCGAGACCCGCCGGGTGGTGCTGGTGCCCGACAGCGCCCACGGCTCCAACCCGGCGACCGCGGCGATGGCGGGGTTCGAGGTGCGCGAGGTGCCCTCGGGACCGGATGGTGAAGTGGACCTCGAGGCGCTCAAGCGGGAGCTCGGGTCCCACGTGGCCGCGATCATGCTCACGAACCCGAACACCCTCGGGATCTTCGAGCGGAGGATCCTCGCGCTCAGCGAGGCCGCCCATGCCGCCGGCGCCCAGCTCTACTACGACGGCGCCAACCTGAACGCGATCATGGGCTGGGCCCGGCCCGGGGACATGGGGTTCGACGTCGTCCACCTCAACCTGCACAAAACCTTCGCCACCCCCCACGGGGGCGGCGGCCCCGGCTCGGGCCCGGTGGGGGTGAAGGCCCACCTCGCCCCCTACCTGCCCGTGCCGCTCGTGGTTAAGGAAAACGGCCGCTATCGGCTCGACTTCGACCGGCCGAAGAGCATCGGCCGGATGCGGAGCTTTTTTGGCAACTTCGGGGTCTTGGTCAAGGCCTACGTGTACATCCGGATGCTCGGGCTCGAGGGGCTAAGGGACGCGGCGGCAAAGAGCGTCTTGAACGCCCGCTACCTGAAGGAGCTCCTCAAGAAGAGGGGCTTTCGGGTCCCCTACGACGGGCCCACGATGCACGAGTTCGTGGCCCAGCCGCCGGAGGGGCTCCGGGCGGTGGACGTGGCCAAGGCGCTCTTGGACGAGGGCTTCCACCCGCCCACGATCTACTTCCCGCTGATCGTCAAGGAGGCGCTGATGGTCGAGCCCACCGAGACCGAGTCCAAGGAGACCCTGGAGGCCTTCGCCGAGGTGCTCGGGCGGATCGCCGAGCGGGGGCTTGAGGACCCCGAGTGGATCCAGGGCGCCCCCTACACCACGCCGGTCCGCCGCCTCGACGAGGTCAAGGCGAACCGGCGGCCGGTGCTCCGCTGGCGGCCGGATTGAGAAAAGGCTCGGCGCGCCGTCGGAGGGTGCTTCTGAGCTCGAGGAAGCGTTCCCGAGCCGGCGCGCCCGGCCAGTCTTCGGGGAGGAGGTCCGGGGGCAGGCCGGGGTCGGTAAAGAGCGTCTTCCGCCGCTCGTGCACCAGGCGCACGAGGCTCTTGAAGGCGGCCTCGGGATCCTCGGGGATGGGCCATTCCTGGTCTAGAAACGCCCGGTGGGCGCGCTCTGCCGCGTCCAGCGCGTAGCTCTTTTCCAGAAGGTCGGATAGCGGCGCGAGCGAGCGGCGCTCGGCGAGGAAGAGCTCGACGTAATGCTCGAGCCCATAGAACCCCACCAGCTCGCGGGCGGCCTCGAGCCTCGGGCTCGGGTTGATCCAGACCCCGGGGTAGGGGGTCCCGAAGCCGAGGAGGATGAGCTCCTTGCGGAAGCGGTCGCGGTCGCCCCGGCGGTCCTCCGGGACGTGGTGGAGGAGCACCCGAAGGCGCCCGTCCCAGGGGGCCTCGGGATCGTAGAGGCGGCTTCGGACCTGGGCCACCTGCCAGCGCACCCGGTCGGAGAGCCGGTAGACCGCGGCTCGGCCGGGCTCGCGGATGAGCCAGCCCCGGGCCGCGCTCCGGGAGACCGCCGCCCGCACCGCCGGCTCGGAGAACCCGAGCGCCTTCATCCAGCGGACGAGGAGGGCCACCGGGGCCTTGCCCTCGGGCCAGAGGAACTCGGCGAACAGGGTGAACAGGGTGGAACGGGCCCGCATTACTCCAGCCTACGCCCGCGGACCCGTTCCGCGAGGTCGGCCACGACCTCCTGGAGGGGGGCGGTGTAGCGCGCCTTCTTCCGCCGGTCGCGGACCGCCACCGTGCCCTTCTCGGCCTCGCGGTCGCCGACCACCAGGATGACCGGAACCTTTTGCTTCTCCCAGTCGCGGATCTTGGCCTGCATCCGCTCGGGCCGCTTGTCCACCTCGGCGCGGAGGCCGGCGGCAACGAGCGCTTCGCCCACCTTCTCGGCGTATGCGTGGTGGCGATCTGTGATCGGCACGATCGCGACCTGTACCGGCGCCAGCCAGAGGGGGAACTCGCCGGCGAAGTGCTCGATCAGAATCCCCATGAAGCGCTCGATCGAGCCGAAGGGGGCGCGGTGGATCATCACCGGCCGGTGGGGCTCGCCGTCGGGGCCGGTGTAGGTGATGTCAAAGCGCTCGGGGAGGTTGTAGTCCACCTGGATGGTGCCGAGCTGCCACTCGCGGCCGAGGGCGTCCCTGACCACGAAGTCGAGCTTGGGGCCGTAGAAGGCGGCGTCGCCCTCCTCGACGGTGTAGTCGAGGCCCATCTCGCTCGCCGCCTCCTGGATCTGGCGCTCGGCCAGGGCCCAGTGGGCGTCGTCGCCGACGTACTTGTCGGAGTTCGGGTCGCGGGTGCCGATGCGGGCCCGGAAGTCCTTGAGGCCGAGGGTATCGAAGACGTAGAGGGTGAGCTCGATGACCTTCTTGAACTCGTCCTTGACCTGCTCCGGGGTGCAGAAGATGTGGGCGTCGTCCTGGGTGAAGCCGCGCACCCTCGTGAGGCCATGGAGCTCGCCGGACTGCTCGTAACGGTAGACGGTGCCGAACTCGGCGAGGCGGAGGGGGAGTTCGCGGTAGGAGCGCTTTTTGTGGGCGTAGATGCGCACGTGGTGGGGGCAGTTCATCGGCTTTAGGAGGTAGGCCTCGTCCTCCTCGAGCTCCATAGGCGGGAACTGGCTCTCGGCGTAGTAGGGGTAGTGGCCCGAGGTCTTGTAGAGCTCGAGGCTCCCGATATGGGGGGTGGTGACGAGCTGGTAGCCCCGCTTGACCTGTTCCTCGCGCATGAAGCGGATGAGCTCCTCTCGGACGACGTTGCCCTTCGGGAGCCAAAGCACGAGCCCCTTGCCCACCATGGGGTCGATCAAGAAGAGCTCGAGCTCCCGCCCCAGCTTCCGGTGGTCGCGCTTTTTCGCCTCCTCCAGCCGCCAGAGGTAGTCCTTGAGCTCCTCCTTCGAGCGGAAGGCGACCCCGTAGACCCTTTGCATCTGGGGGCGGCTCGCGTCCCCCTTGAAGTAGGCCCCGGCGACGTGGGTGAGCTTGAAGTGGGGCGGGATCATCCCGGTTCGGGGCACGTGGGGGCCGCGGCAGAGGTCGGTAAAGCCCTCTTGCTCGTAGAAGCTGATCGGCTCGCCCTCGGGGATGTCCTGGATCAGCTCGACCTTGTAGGGGTCTACCCCCTCGTACCGCCGGATCGCCTCCTCGCGGGGGAGCTCGTAGCGCCGGAGGGGGAGGTCCCGCTTCAAGATGTCCCGCATGATCTTCTCGATCTCCGGGAGGTCGGCGTCGGAGATCGGCTCGGGGGCGTCGATGTCGTAGTAGAAGCCGTGCTCGATCACCGGCCCCACCCCAAGCTTGACGCTATCGGGCGGGTAGCCCTTCTTCTCGAAGAACTCGCGCACCGCCTGGGCCAGCACGTGGGCCAGGGTGTGGCGGAAGAGGAGCTGGAACTCGGGGTCCTTCTTGGTGAGGAGGCGGACCTCGGCGCCCTCGGGGAGGGGCTTCATGAGGTCGTAGAGCTCGCCGTCCACCAGCGCGCCCACGGCTTCCTTGGGCCACCGGCCCCCGAGCGCCTCGGCGACGTCGCGGGCGGTGGCGCCCTCTTTGAGCTCGAGCTCAGTGCCGTCGGGAAGACGAACCTTCATAGCGGCAACTCTAGCAAAAACCCCTCGCGGAATGGTCCCGGAGTAACATGGAATCGTGCGCAAAACGGGGCTTTTGCTGCTCCTCTTGCTCGCGGCCTGCGCCCCGGTGGCCACCTTGATGCCGGCGCGGCCGGCCACCGCCCCCGGGGGCGCGTTTGGGCTCAGCGTCTTCTATAACAAAGACACCGGGTTCTCCGCCCCCTTTTCCCTACCTCGCCCTCTTTTGGGGCGACGGGGAGAAGGAGTTCGGCGTCTTCAGCCAGCTCGGCGCCGGGGCCTACGCCAAGTTCCGCCTGGCCGAGGGGTTTTCGCTCCGGGCCTCGGTGGGCGTCCCTGGCCCCTGGTACGAGGGGGCACTGCTCTATGACCTCGGCCCCCTGACGCTTTCCGGGCGGTTCTCCTACGGCCGGGAGGAGTGGAACGGGCGGGTCCGCTACCTCTGGCTCGGGGAGGCCGCCGCGACCTACTGGTACCAGGGGCTTGGGTTCGAGGCCGGGCTCCTTTTCGGCGAGGGCGGCTGGAACCCGATCTTCAGCGTGGGGTACTGGTTCGAGCTCCCCGCCGGGAAATAGCAAAGGGCCCCAGGAGACCCTGGGGCCGGGCTTGGTGGGCGCGAGAGGACTTGAACCTCTGACCTCCGCCGTGTCAAGACGGCGCTCTAGCCACCTGAGCTACGCGCCCTTGTCCTGGAGGCGCCGGCCGGATTCGAACCGGCGAATCGAGGTTTTGCAGACCTCTGCCTTACCACTTGGCTACGGCGCCCCGCAGCCGAAAGTCATGCTAGCATGCGCTATAGCCGCCGTCAACAAGGGCGGTTCCTGGAGGGATTTCGTGGAACCTGGCGGTCTCTTGATCGAAACCCGGCGGGGCTACCGGATGCCCTTTTCCAAGGGGTTGATCGCCGAGTCCCTGGTGCGGGCGGGGGTCGATCCCGAGCTCGCGGGCGGCCTCGCCCACCGCCTCGAGGCCGAGCTCCTTGCCCGGGGCACCCGGGTGGTGGGGAGCGAGGAGGTCAAGGCCACCCTCGCCCGCTGGCTCGAGGAGCTCGGGCAAAAGGCGGCCGCCCGGCGCTTCTTGCGGCAGACCCAGGCCTTCGAGGAGATCGTGGTCGAGGACGAGGAGGGGGCCCGGCCCTTTTCCAAGGGGGTGCTGGTCCGCAGCCTCGAGGACGCCGGGTTCGAGCTCCCCGAGGCCTACGCCGTGGCCAAGCAGGTAGAGGCGAGGCTCAGGGAGCGGGGCGTGCGGCGGATCCGGGGGCGGGAGCTCGAGGAGGTGGTGGCCGAGACCCTGGCCGAGACCCACGGTCCCCAGGCCGCCGCCCGCTACCGCGAGCGCATCGCCTATTTGGGCACGGTCTTCGTGGCCGAGCCCGAGGGCGAGCCCCGGGTACCGTTTTCCAAGGGCATCCTGGCGCAGTCAGTGATGAGCGCCGGGCTGCCCCCGGAGCGCGCCTACCGCATCGCCCGCGAGGTGGAGCGGGCGCTGCTCGAGTCCGGCCGCCGCACCATCACCCGCGACGAGCTCAGGGAGATCGTCTACCAAAGGCTCCTCAAGGAGGCGGGCGAGGAGATCGCCCGGCGCTACCTGCTCCTTCGCCTCGCGCGGCGGCTCGAGCGCCCAGTGCACATCTTAATCGGTGGGGTGACCGGGGTGGGGAAGAGCGCCCTCGCCTCGGCCCTCGCCTGGCGGCTCGGCATCACCCGGATGATCAGCTCCGACTCGGTGCGGGAGATCCTCCGGGCCACCGTGCCCCGGGACCTGATCCCCACCCTGCACGTCTCCACCTTCGAGGCCTGGCGGTTCCTCGCCCAGGGGGAGGTGGCCGAGGACCCGAGCCCCGAGGAGGTGATCCGGGGCTACCTCGACCAGGTCGCCCGGGTGGCGTTGGGGCTCCGGGCGATCCAGGAGCGGAGCGCCCGGGAGGCCACCCCGATCGTGATGGAGGGGGTGCACGTGCTCCCCACCCACCTGCCCCACAAGAGTGAGGTGATTCAGGTTCCCATGATCGTGGTGCTCGAGGACGAGGAGGTGCACCGCTCGCGGTTTCTGCTCCGGGAGCGGGAGACCGGCGCCCGGCGGCGCCGCGAGCGCTACCTCCGGCACTTCCGGGAGATCCGCTGGATGCAGGAGTACCTGGTGGACCTCGCCCGGGAGGCGGGGATCCCCATCATCCCCGGGGAGGACCACGATAAGGCGGTGGAGAAGGGGCTCGAGGTCCTGGTGGAGCGGGTGGCCGAGGCCTACCCGCTTTCGGAGGTAGCTCGGTGAGGCGGGCATTTTTCCTCGGGCTCCTTGTGGCCCTCGCCCTCGCCCAGGGGGGGCGGGAGGCCTACCTCATGCGCTTCGACTGGGCCTGGCGGCTGGTCAAGGACGTCTACTACGAGCCCACGATCGGTGGCGTGGACTGGGATGCGCTGGGGGCGCGCTACCGCGAGCGGGTGGCGAAGGCGAAGGACTGGGTCGAGGTCTACGAGCTCATCGCCGAGATGTACCGCGCCATCGGCGACGACCACACCCGGTTCGTGCCCCCCTGGCGGGCCCGGTCGTTGCTCTCAAGCGGCGCCTGCTACCCCTTGCCCTACCCCGAGGCCTGGAAGGCCCCGGTGCCCGAGTTCGAGCCCCCCGAGGGCGCGGAGGAGGAGGACGAGGGCTTTTTCGGCGGGGCCGAGGCCCGGGTGGAGGACGGGGTGCTCTACCTCCGCCTCCCCGATCTGGTGGCGGCCGAGAACTACGCCGTGCTCGAGGAGGCGATCGCCGAGCACAGGGACGAGGTGGTGGGCTACGTCCTCGACCTACGGGGCAACCCCGGCGGGGTGGTCTACGAGATGGCCCGGGTCGCCGCCCTCTTCGTGCGCGGCTGGCTCTGGCGGCTGGTGATGCGGGGGGCGGGGGCGATCCCC
>WFXV01000156.1 GCA_015490435.1 Thermaceae bacterium | reverse complement strand
GGGTGGTGCTCCTCAAGCAGGCGATGCGCCACCTCGGCTTCCCGGTGGGGGCGCCCCGGCCCCCGCTTCCCGAGGAGAGCCCGCTTTGGCCGCGCTTTTTGCCGCTTTTGGAGGCGGCGCGGGAGGAGGGCCTCACCCCCTAGCCCGGTCCGGCTCTAAAATGGGGCGGAAGGAGGCGGTGATGAAGGTACGGGTCTGGCTTTTGGGGGCGGCGGTCCTTTTCCTGATGGCCGCCTGCGCCCCGCTCAGCCGCCAGGTGGCGCCGCCCGCCGCCCGGCTCTTGGACGCTGAGCTCGTCGCCCTCGATCCTTTTGCCGATCGTCTTGCGCTAGACCTCGAGCTCGAGCTCGAAAACCCCAATCCCTTCGACCTTCCGCTCCTCGAAAGTGAGCTCCGGGTAAAGCTCGGCGACCTCCACACCTCCGCCGCTCTGCCCGCGACCACCCTCCCCGCCCGGGGGCGGGAGCGGGTCCGGGTGCGGGTGGAGACGGGGCTCGCAAAAGCGGCGACCACCGCCGCCGAGCTCCTCGGCGGGAAGCGCCTACCCCTTTGGATCCAGGGGCGGCTCAGGGTGGAGGCGCTCGGCCAGCGGTTTTGGCTCGGCCCCTACACCCTGCTCCGGGACCGGGTCCAGCTCGCGCTCGCCCTCGTGCCGCCCCGGATCGAGCCGCTCTCGGCCGAGGTGCGGCTTGGCTTCGGCACCCTCGAGTTTAGGGTCCGCTACCGGGCGGAAAACCCCCTGCCGGTGGGCTTTCGGCTCGAGGGCGGCCTCACCGCCGAGCTCGGGGACTACCTCCTCGGCGAGGCCCCGATCGCGCTCCGGCTTCCCCCGGCCGGGGTAGAGGAGGGCACCTTCCTGCTTCAGGTGCCGCTTTCGGCGGTGCCCGGCGCCGCCCGGGCGCTCTCGGGCGGGGCCCCCTTCCGGCTTCGCGGCTCGGTGCGGGTGGTGGTCCCCGGGGTGGTGGAACGCACCTTCGCGCTCGACCTTTCGGGGGTTGTGCGTTGACCGGATCGCGGTTCGACCGCCTCGGCGGGCTCTTCAAGCGGCACGGCCACCGGGTCTACCCCCGCTGGGCGCGGGATCTCTTTTCCATCTTCGTGGTGCGGCTCCCCCGGGGGGCACGGCTCTTGGATCTTGGCGGAGGGACCGGGCTGCTCGCGGGCTGGGCCAAAAAGCACCGGCCCGACCTCGAGCTCTGGGTTGCCGACCCCTCGGACGGGATGCTCACCCACGTGGACGACGGCATCCGGACGGTGCGGGCCCGGGCCGAGGCGCTCCCCTTCGAGGACGGCTACTTCCACGCGGTCGCCATCGGCGAGGCCCTCCACCACTTCGACGACGTGGGGCGGGCGCTGGACGAGGTCTCCCGGGTGCTCGAGCTCTACGGCACCGTCTGGGTCTACGACTACGACCCCCGCCCCCTCGCCGGGAGGGTGGTGCGCCTGCTTGAATGGCTCTGGGGCGAGCCCGCCAACTTCATCCCCCCCGACCGGCTGCGGCAGATGTTCGTCGAGCGCGGCTATATGACCGGGATCCAGGCCGAGGGCTTCCGCTACGTTTTGGTCGCCGAGCTCAGGGAGAAGGCCTCGGGCAAGAGCTCGCCGAGCGTGTAGCGGCGCTCCTCGCCGCGGTCGTTGACGCAGAGGATCGGGGTCTCGGGGCCCGCGAACTCGGCCAGCACCTGGCGGCAGGCGCCGCAGGGGGCCACGGGGGGCGAGGCCGCGCTATAGACCACCACCTCGGCGATCGCCCGCTCGCCGGCGGTGACCATCGCCCCCACCGCGATCTGCTCGGCGCAGCGGGTGAGGGGAAAGGCGCTGTTTTCCACGTTGGCGCCGGTGAAGATCTTGCCGCTGGGCGTCCGGATGGCGGCCCCCACGGGAAAGCGCGAGTAGGGGGCGTAGGCGTTTTGCTGGGCGCGTTTCGCCGCCTCAATCAGCTTCTTCTTCATCGGGGTTCTCCTCCGGGGGCGCGGGCTCGGCGCGGACCAGCTCGACCTTTCGCTCGTCGGCCTCGGTGACCAAAAAGCGCCAGCCGCCGTACTCGAGCACCTCCCCTTCCTTGGGGATGTAGCCGAAGCGGTCGTAGAGGAAGCCCGAGAGGGTCTCGTACTCCCCCTCGGGGAACTCGATCCCGAGCACCTCGGCGACGTCGTCCAGGGGGGTCTGGGCGTCGATCAGGTAGGCCCCGCCGGCGAGCGGCTGGATCGCCTGCTCGAGCTCGTCGGTCTCGTCGTAGATCTCGCCCACGATCTCCTCGATGATGTCCTCGAGGGTCACCAGCCCGGCGGTGCCGCCGAACTCGTCCACCACGATCGCCATGTGGGTCTTCCGGCGTCGGAGCTCGAGCAGGAGGTTCCAGACCGGCATGCTCTCGGGCACGAAGTAGGGGTCGTGGGCGAGCGCCCCCACCCGCACCTCGTCGAGCCTGCCATCGTCCACGTAGTCGAGCAGGTCCTTGACCAGGGCGATCCCCACCACGTGGTCGATGTTCTCCTGGTAGACCGGGTAGCGGGAGAAGCGGTGCTCCCGCACCAGGTCCAAAAACTCCCGGAGATTCGCGTCGGCTCGGATCGCCACCATCTCGACCCGGGGGACCATGATCTCCTTGACCTGGGTCTCGCCGAGCTCGAGGACGCCCTGGATCATGTCCTCCTCGGCCTCCTCGATCGCCCCCGAGCGCTCGGCGCCGGCCAGGATCAGCCGGAGCTCGTCCTCGGTGACGAGCGGCTCGTTCCGGGGTTCGAGCCCGAGCGCCCGGAGGATCAGGGTCGAGGCCCAGGTGAAGAACCGGCCGATGGGGTAGAGGAGGACCGAGAGCCAGTAGATCGGCCAGACCACCAGCCGGGCGAGCCGGTCGGCGTGGTGCACTGCCAGCGACTTCGGGGTGATCTCGCCGAAGAAGAGCACGAGGAAGGTCATCACCCCGGTGGCGATCCCCACCCCGGCGGAGCCGAAGGCCTTGGTGGCGAGGTCGGTGACCAGCGCGGTGGCGGCGATGTTCACCAGGTTGTTGCCCACCAGAATCGTGGTCAAAAACCGGGTGATGTCGCGCTCGAGCAGGCTAAAAGGGCCCTTTCCTCCCTCGGCCTCGGCGAGCTCCTTGACCTTCCAGGGCCAGAGCGTGGTGATCGCGGTCTCCGAGGCCGAGAAGAAGGCGGAAAGGGCGAAGAGCAGGACGAGGAGCAGGTACTCGCCGGGGTTTGCCGGCGCGCCGGTGGCGGCGAACGCCGGCGCTGCGAGCAGGACCAAGAGGACCAAGCGCTTTCTCGGGGAACTTGGAGGGTGCTCGTTTGCCATCTTCACCTCGCGAGGATCAGGAGGATTCGGGGCAGGAAGAGGTAGATGCCGACCAGCAGGGCGACCAGGCTCGCCACCAGCACCGCGGCGGCGGCCGCGTCCTTGGCCGCCTTGGCCAGGGGGTGCGGGCTCGGGGCGAGGAGGTCGAGGGCGGCCTCGAGGGCGGTGTTCACCAGCTCGAAGCCGAGCACCAGCCCCACTGCGAGCAGGATCGGG